>CAJYIG010000050.1 GCA_913774725.1 uncultured Curtobacterium sp.
GCACCGGCTGGAAGCGACGCTCGAGTGCGGCGTCCTTCTCGAAGTGCTTGCGGTACTCGTCGAGCGTGGTCGCACCGACCGTCTGCAGCTCACCGCGGGCGAGGAGCGGCTTGAGGATCGACGCGGCATCGATCGCACCTTCAGCAGCGCCGGCACCGACGAGCGTGTGGATCTCGTCGATGAAGACGATGATGTCGCCGCGGGTGCGGATCTCCTTCGTGACCTTCTTGAGGCGCTCCTCGAAGTCACCGCGGTAGCGGGACCCGGCGATGAGCGAACCGAGGTCGAGTGAGTAGAGCTGCTTGTCCTTCAGCGTCTCCGGGACGTCGCCCTTGACGATGGCCTGGGCGAGGCCCTCGACGACCGCGGTCTTGCCGACGCCCGGCTCACCGATCAGGACAGGGTTGTTCTTGGAGCGGCGGGAGAGGATCTGCATGACCCGCTCCATCTCCTTCTCGCGCCCGATGACCGGGTCGAGCTTGGCGTCACGCGCGGCCTGGGTGAGGTTCCGACCGAACTGGTCGAGGACCTGCGAACCCTGCTGGGCGTTCTGCTGCTGCTCGCCGCCGACGGCGACCGCTTCCTTGCCCTGGTAACCGGACAGGAGCTGGATGACCTGCTGGCGGACGCGGTTGAGGTCCGCACCGAGCTTGACGAGGACCTGGGCGGCGACGCCCTCGCCCTCGCGGATCAGGCCGAGCAGGATGTGCTCGGTGCCGATGTAGTTGTGGCCGAGCTGCAGCGCCTCGCGCAGGGACAGCTCGAGCACCTTCTTGGCGCGCGGCGTGAACGGGATGTGCCCGGTCGGCTGCTGCTGGCCCTGCCCGATGATGTCCTGGACCTGCTCGCGGACGGCATCGAGCGAGATGCCGAGCGACTCCAGTGCCTTGGCGGCGACGCCCTCGCCCTCGTGGATGAGGCCGAGGAGGATGTGCTCGGTGCCGATGTAGTTGTGGTTGAGCATCTTCGCTTCTTCTTGAGCGAGGACGACAACACGACGGGCTCGGTCGGTGAATCTCTCGAACATGTGCTCTCCCTTGCCGGGCTCGTGGGAGCTCGGTGACGTACATCGAGACTAACCAGCGGACCCCCGGAGGGCTGCCCCTGTTCGCCGTGGGCGTGACCTCGTTGCGCACCGGGCACACCGCCCGGCGACGGCACCCGCAGCGGACCGCTCGTCACGGGTCCCCGCCAGGAGTCGGCTCGGCGTCGCCGGGTACGATCTGGGCATGGAGCAGCCCGTCGTCGGCCTCGTCGTCCACCCCACCAAGAACGTGCGTGAGTCCATCACGACCCTGCAGCGGTGGAATGCGTCGGGCGCCGGACGGCTCGTGGCCCGGCGGGCGGACGCCCAGCGCATCGGCGGTGACGTCGAGGTGATCGGCGACGACGACTTCACCGACCAGGTCGACCTCGTCGTCGCGCTCGGCGGCGACGGCACGATGCTCGGCGCGATGCGACTCGTCGCGAAGCGCCCGGTCCCCGTGCTCGGCGTGAACTACGGCAACGTCGGGTTCCTGGTCGAGATCGAGCCGCCGGAGCTCGAGGCCGCGCTCGACCGACTGTCCGCCGGCGAGTACCAGCTCGAGCCGCACCACGCGCTCGAGGCCCGGCTGTCGTGGAGCGGCGCCCGCACCGACTACCTGGCGTTCAACGACCTGACGATCGTGCGACGACCGGGAGCCGGGCAGGTCTCCGCCGACCTCAGCGTGAACGGACTCGGCTACGGCTACTACCGCGCCGACGCGATCGTCGCCGCGACCCCGGCCGGCTCCACCGCCTACAACTACGCCGCCGGCGGACCCGTGCTCTCCCCGGCGCTGTCGGGCTCCGTCGTGACCCCGGTCGCCCCGATGGCGGGCATCGACCGCGCGGTGGTCCTGGCGGCGCGGGAGCGCTACCGCTTCGACATCGCCGAGGGCACCCGGAGCGCCGCCCTCGAGGTGGACGGGCTCGTCGTGGGCGAGGTCGCGACCGGGGCACAGATCGACATCCGGCTCCGGAAGGACGCCGGCAGCGTCGTGCGCCTGGACGCCGAGCGCCACGGACGCACCGGCCGGGTGAAGCTCAGCCTGCTCGACCTGCCGGTCCGCCCGGACCAGCTCATCGAGCTCATCCCGCAGGATCTGCGCCAGAAGCTCGGCCGCGAGCTCGAGGACTAGCGCGCCCGGACAGCGAAGTGGCCCGCCCAGGCAGTGCCTGGACGGGCCGTCCCATCACCCCACCGGACCGCCTTCCCACAGGACGGCCCGGTTCCCCGTGCCGAGGTCGAGACCCCGGCCGAAGCCCGCTGACCTCAGTCGGTCAGGTACAGCTGCATGTCCTGGCTCACGGCCTTCGCGAACAGGCGCAGCTTCGCACGCGACTCGACACGGCTGACCGCCTGGCGAGTGGTGTGCACGATCTTCGAGATCTCGTCGAGCGTCATCGGCTTGTCGTCGTCCAGGCCGTAGCGCATGCGGATGACGTTGGCCTCGTCGCTCGGCAGCTCGGCGACGATGGAACGGATGTCGCGGTGCAGGAGCGTCGTCTCGGTGAGCTCGTTCGGGCTCGCGGCGTCCTCGTCCTCGATGAAGTCGCCGAGCTCGCTGTCGTCGGAGTCGCCGACGACGGTGTGGATCGACACCGGCTCGTGCGAGCGGCCCTTCAGGTCGAGGAGCTCCTCGGTGCTCATGCTGAGCTCGGCGGCGACCTCGTCGGGCATCGGCGCGCGGCCGAGGTCGACGGTCAGGTCGCGCTCGGTGCGCGAGATCTTGTTGATGAGCTCGACGGTGTGCACCGGGATGCGGATGGTGCGCGCCTTGTCGGCGAGACCACGCGAGATCGCCTGGCGGATCCACCAGGTGGCGTAGGTCGAGAACTTGTAGCCCTGGGTGAAGTCGAACTTCTCGACCGCACGGACCAGGCCGAGGTTGCCCTCCTGGATGACGTCCATGAACGGCAGGCCGCGCTGCGAGTAGCGCTTCGCGATGCTCACGACGAGGCGGAGGTTCGAGGTGATCATGCGCTCCTTGGCGCGCTCACCGTCGCGGACGAGCCAGCGCAGCTCGCGCTGCAGGGTCTTGTCGATGCCGGTCTCGGTCGCGAGCTTCTCCTCGGCGAACAGGCCGACCTCGATGCGGCGGGCGATGTCCGCCTCCTCCTCAGCGGTCAGGAGCGACAGGCGGCCGATGTGGCGCAGGTAGTCGCCGACCTGGTCGACCGAGGCGCCGCGGACACCCGCGAGCTGCTCGTCGGCCTCGACCTCGGTGTCGAGCGTGGTGGTCTCCACCGCGGCGTCCGCGGTCTTCGCGGCTGCGGTCTTCTTGCTGCGGCGCGCGGTGGTGCCAGTGGTCGTCGTCTTCGGTGCTGCGGTCGCGATCGTCATGGTGACTCTCCCTGCGGTTCGACGGTGATGGCCTCGTTGGGGGGTGCTGATGAGTAAAGCGGTCCCGAGGTGTACCCCACAAACCGATCGGATCGATTCCCAGGGAACGTCGTGCTTCACCCGTCGAGCTGTCCCCCGCGGGGTACATGCTCGAGGTCAGCATGGACCCTGCCGATGCCCGCCCACAAGGGGATGTCGCCGTGTTTCCGGTGTTGCAGGGATGTTTCATCACCGATCACAAGTGTGTACCCCGGGGTGCAGCGCGGAGCGGACACGAAAAAGGGGTACGGCGTTCCGGATCGTCGTGATCCGGGTGCCGTACCCCGAAGAGCGTCAGGAGCTCGGTGTCACCGAGCGTCGGGAGCGCGATGTCACCACGAGGGTTCGAGCCACCCGTCCCGTCGCTTGGAGGTCTCGAGATCGGCGTCTCGGTCGAACTCGTCGTACTCGCTCTCGATGTCGCCGACGAGGCTGCGGCCGGTGAAGGCGTGCGTGGTGGACATGCGGACGATGCTCACCCCGCCCGGCGACGCCGCGGTGAACGTCCGGTGACCGACGACGGACGCTCAGACGTCGATGTCGTCGTCGTCCTCGTCGCCCCACACGGCATCCCGCGCCGCATCGGGCAGGACCGAGTGACCGAAGGCGTCCTCGGGATCGAGGTCGGCCGGTTCGACCGCGCCGGCAGTCGTGTCCCGCGGTGCCGGGTCGGTCGGTCGTGCGTCCACGCGCACGAGTGCAGCACCCGTCGGTGAACGACGGGTGACGCGCGAGCGCGCGGGTCCCTGCGCGGGACTACTCCGCGGAGCTCGGTGCGGGAGCGGGGCGACCGTGCTCGCGCTCGTAGCGCGCGCGCTCCTCGGCCTCGACCTTGGCGTAGGCGGACCGCTCGGTGCGGTCCGCGCGCATGATCGCGCGCATCACGAACCAGAAGATCAGGCCGACGACGACGGTCGGCGTCACGGCGAAGATGATCCCGGTCACGACTCCCTCTGGCACCGGAGCATCGTACCTCGCCCCGGTGACCGCCACCTGCCCGGAACGGCACCGGTCGACGGACGGGAGGCGCGGTGCCAGCCGGCACCGCGCCTCCCGTTGCGTCGCCGGTCGCGTCCCTACTTGACCAGCGGGAACAGGATCGTCTCGCGGATGCCCAGGCCGGTGATCGCCATGAGCAGGCGATCGACGCCCATGCCCATGCCGCCCGACGGCGGCATCGCGTGCTCGAGGGCGCGCAGGAAGTCCTCGTCGACGCGCATCGCCTCCGGGTCGCCGCCCGCGGCGAGCTTCGCCTGCTCGACGAAGCGCTCGCGCTGCACGACGGGGTCGACGAGCTCGGAGTACGCGGTCGCGAGCTCGAAGCCGCGGACGTACAGGTCCCACTTCTCGACGACGCCCGGACGGGTGCGGTGCTCGCGGGTCAGCGGGGAGGTGTCGACCGGGAAGTTCATCACGAAGGTCGGCGCGTGCAGGTCGTCCCCGTGGAAGTGCTCCCAGAGCTCCTCGACGTACTTGCCGTGGGTGGCGTGCGCGACCTCGACCCCCTCGGCCTCGGCGAGCGCGACCAGCTCGGACAGCGGGGTCTCCGGCGTGATCTCCCGGCCGGCGGCCTCGGACAGCGACCCGTACATGTCCATGCGTGCCCACTCGCCACCGAGGTCGTACTCGGTGCCGTCGGCGAGCGTGACGACGAGGGAGCCGCCGGTCACCGCCTTCGCCGCGTTCTGCACGAGCTCCTGCGTCAGGTCGGCCATCTGCTCGTAGTTGCCGTACGCCTGGTACGCCTCGACCATCGCGAACTCGGGCGAGTGCGACGAGTCGGCGCCCTCGTTCCGGAAGTTCCGGTTGATCTCGAAGACCCGGTCGATGCCGCCGACGACGGCGCGCTTGAGGAACAGCTCCGGCGCGATGCGCAGGTACAGCTCGGTGTCGAACGCGTTCGAGTGCGTGATGAAGGGTCGGGCCGAGGCGCCGCCGTGCTGCGTCTGCAGCATCGGGGTCTCGACCTCGAGGTAGTCGTGCCCGGTGAACGTCTGCCGCAGCGACGCCATGACCGCGGCGCGCGCGCGGACGGTCTCTCGGGCCTGGTCGCGGACGATCAGGTCCAGGTAGCGCTGGCGGACCCGGGTCTCCTCGTTGAGTTCGTTGTGCAGGTTCGGCAGCGGCAGGACGGCCTTCGCCGCCATCGCCCACTCGTCGACCATGATGCTCAGCTCGCCGCGACGCGAGGAGATCACGCGCCCGTGCACGAACACGTGGTCACCGAGGTCGACGAACTCCTTCCAGAGCGCCAGGGACTCGTCGCCGACCTCGGCCAGGGAGACCATCGCCTGGATGCGCGCGCCGTCGCCGGACTGCAGCGTCGCGAAGCAGAGCTTGCCGGTGTTGCGCGAGAACACGATGCGCCCGGCGACGCCGACGACGTCCTGCGTCTCCTCACCCGTCTCGAGGTGCGCGTACTGCTCGCGCACGGCGGGGATCGTCGTGGTGATCGGCAGTTCGGCGGGGTAGGCCTCGATGCCGGCGTCCAGGAGCTTCGCCCGCTTGTCGAGCCGCACCTGTCGCTGTTCGCTGGTCTCTTCGGCGGACAGGGCGTCTGCGGCGGGGGTCTCTTCGCTCATTGCTGCTGCGGCTCCGTTGGGGTCGTGGGGGATGCACCGATGGTACCGGGCACACCGCGCCGGCCCGGCACCGCCAGGACGGCTACAGCGCGGCCTGACCGTCCGCTGCGGCGAGCGCGTTGTCGACGGCGGAGCGCACGAGGGCGCCGAGCACGCGGCCGGGGTGCTCCACGCCGATGCCGGAGAGGGTGCCGGCGGACTGGTCGACGATCGCGGTCGAGAACGAGACCGCGGCGCGCACGGCGTCGGCGTACGCGGGCCGGTCCTGCTCGGTGACGACGAACGGCTCCGCGCCCATCTCGACGACGAGCGCCTGCGCGATCGGCAGCACGGGCGCCGGGGCGGTCACGGCGCAGTAGGCGTCCCGCAGCCGGGCGAGGTCGACGCTCGTGCCGGTGAAGGCCATCGCGGGGTGGATCGCGAGCGGGATGGCACCGGCGGTCAGGGCCGGCCGCAACACCTCGACGCCGTGGTCGGGGCTGGTGTGCACGACGAGCTGCCCGGGCTGCCAGATGCCCGCGTCGGCCAGGCCCTGCACGAGCCCGGCGAGCTGGTCGTCCGGCACCGCGAGCAACACGAGCTCGCTCCGCTCCACCAGGTCCGGGGTCGCCAGGACGGGTGCGCCGGGCAGCATCGCCTCGGCCCGGTCGCGGCCGGCGTCGGACACGGCCGTCACACCGACCACGGCGTGCTCGGCTTTCGCGAGGGCCGCTCCGAGGACCGGACCGACCCTCCCCGCGCCGACGATGCCGACGCCGAGTCGTCCGGCCCTCACCGCACCGCTCCGGGCGGCGGGACGTCGGACCAGCGGCCTGGAGGCCCGCCCTGCGATCCACCGTCGGCCCGCCACGTGCCCGGGGGAGCCGGGTCGGCGGTGGTCGGCACCCTCCGTCCCTCCGGGGCGTGCGTGGCGGGGGTGCGGTGGGCCTCCCGGGCGCGCCAGCGGTGCGTGGTGTCGGCCGCGGCCGCCTCGACGGCGCGGTGCGCGGTGTCCGACCACAGGCGTTGGGCGTCGAGCGCGTCCAGCGCGCCGATGCGTGCGGACACCGGACCGGCCACGGTGTGGACGTGTGCGGTCGCGAGCCTGAGCAGCCGCTCGAGCGGGCCCTGCTCGACCTTCACGCTCTGCACGCGCGGCAGCGGCACGATCACGAGCGACCGCCAGAC
This sequence comes from uncultured Curtobacterium sp., assembly GCA_913774725.1. Classification (GTDB taxonomy): domain Bacteria; phylum Actinomycetota; class Actinomycetes; order Actinomycetales; family Microbacteriaceae; genus Curtobacterium; species Curtobacterium subtropicum. The sequence continues at coordinate 7,156 of CAJYIG010000050.1, forward strand.
GGCCCCCAGCCGGAGCAGCACCGCGCCCTGCACGAAGCGGTAGCCGTTGCGACGGAACGACAGCGGACGCAGCCAGGCGCCGCGGCGCGGGGAGCGCACGAACCCGCCGCGGTCCCCGGTCGTGGTGAGGCTGTCGTCGACGACGTTGACGGCCTCGGACGAGCCCTCGCGGAGTTCCTCTCGGGATGCCGTCGGCCCGGCCACGGCGGTGCCGACGAGCCCCGGCAGGATGATGTCCAGGACCTGGCGGACGTCCTCGGCGCGGCCGACCGGCAGCACGATCGACGAGACCTGCTGGTTGGTCGATGCGCCGTTGCCGGCGTTCGTCGCCCGGTTGATGCGGACGTCCCACCAGCCGAACGGACGCCAGAGCAGCGGCTGCGCGACGCTCACGGCGTGGATGCGGCCAGGCGGCAGCGTCTCGTTCGAGGTCGAGACGAGTCCGAAGCCGATGCGGATGCCGTCGCGGGTCTCGGCGATTGTGTACTGCAGCGAGCGCGAGAACTTCCGGACCGTGTAGCCGCCGGCGCCGATCACCACGGGGAACAGGCCGATCAGGATGCCGTACTCGCCGGTGATCGCGATGCTGACGATCATCGCGACGATCACCACGACGAAGAAGACCGTGGTGCCGGAGAGCAGCATCGACGCGATCAGACGACCGGGGTGCACCTTCACGATCCGGGTCGCGTGCACGGCGGCCGGGTCGAGCTCGGGCGAGAACAGCTCGTCGACGCGGTCCTGCAGCACGCCGTTCGACGCTCGTGCGTCGGTCCGCTCGTCGTCCTGCGCCCCGGAGGCGAGCACGAGGATGCGCTGCCGCAGGTCGTCGGCTGCCCGGGCCCCGAGGTACGCCAGCTGCACGTTGGCGTCGTTGCCGGCCTGGGCGATCTCGAGCTTCGCCGTCCCGAAGATCCGCGGGACCACGGGCCGCGAGATGTTGATGCCCTGGATGCGGTCGAGCCGCGCCTTGCGGTGACTGCGGAACAGCACGCCGGAGCGGACCTCGACCACGTCACCGGTGACGCGGAACTCGTGCATCCGCCAGGAGACGTAGAAGAGCCCGATCAGCACGACCAGGACCACGACCACCCCGAGCAGCACCCAGCCGACCGCGCCGTGCTCGTACACGTAGCGGACCGGGTCGCCGTCCTCCCGCGGGGCCGGGCCGGGGACGAAGAACTCCAGCAGCTGGTCGCGCAGGTTGCTCAGCGTGTAGCCGAGCACCACGATCAGGAAGATGCCGCCCTTGAGCAGCGGCGTCAGCGGGTGCAGGCGGTGCCACTCGCCGTCCGTCAGCGGGGCGGCCGCGGCGGCGTTGCCCTGCCGCGGCGGCGCGGGCGGGGGCGGTCCGGGTCGGAACGTCACGACGCCCCCTAGAGCCCGGCGCGGCGGGACTCGGCGAGCTCGACGAGCCGGTCGCGCAGCTCGTCGGCGTCGGCGGCGGGGATGCCCGGGATCCGGACGTTCGTCGCGGCGGCGGCGGTGACGAACTTCAGCTCGCTGAGTCCGAGGACCCGGTCGAGCGGTCCGCGGTTCACGTCGACCAGCTGCATGCGCCCGTACGGCACGGCGGTGAACCGCTGCCACATCAGCCCGCGGCGTAGCACGAGGTCGTCGTCGCGCAGGGCGTAGCCGATCGCCCGGACCCGGCGGGGCGTCAGGACGGCGGTGACCAGCGCGACGAGGGCGACCACGATCGCGATGCAGCTCCACACCGTGCCGGCCGCACCCCCGAACCCGCCGAAGAGCACCGCGAACAGCACGCACCCGGCCGTCACGACCACCCCGACCACGATGGTGCTGACGAGTTCGGTCCAGACCAGCTTCGGCGACACCCGCGTCCACGTGGTCCCGGTCAGGCCGAGGCCCGGCTCGTCGAGTCGTTCGAGCGGCATCACGGCCTCCTGCGGTCGTCGGTCAGTTCGCCGTCGTCCCACCCCGCGGTAGGTCGTCGTCGTCGTCCTGTGGTGGCGGCGCCATGCACATCCGCTCGGCGACGAGCGCACACACCACGAGCACGAGACCGCCCCCGACCGCGACGGCGTTCGGCAGGACCGAGCCTAGCGGCGGCAGGGCGGAGCGGGTCAGGAGGTACAGCAGCAGTCCGGCGGCGAACGCACCGAACAGCGCGCCGGCCAGGCTCGAGGCCTTCGCCAGCACGACCACGCGGGTGGCGTACAGCGGGTCGACGGGGTGCTGCCGGCCGGCGCCGTCGCGCGCGTGCCGGCGGACGGGTCGGGCCATCGCGACGACCGCGACGCCGATCAGCGCGAGCGTGACGCCGAGGGGGGTCGAGAGCAGCAGGGTCGGTGACTGGCGCGAGGCCAGGACGGCGTCGAGGGCGAACCCGGCGACGGCGGCGACGACCGCGACGCTGATCAGGGTGGAGGCGCGGGTCGGCTTCACGCGAGCGTCTCCGACCCGGCGGCGGGCGAGGGCGTGGGCGTGGCTGCGGGTGCGGGCCCCGCTGCGGGCGCGGGTGCGGGCGTCGCTGCGGGCGCGGGTGCGGGCCTCGCTGCGGGCGCGGCGTCGAACAGCCGGGGCTCGTCGACGCGCTCGGTGTCGTCGCCGAGGGTGTCGAGCAGGTCCGCGACGCGTCCGACCCCCGGCAGCACGGCGTCCGGGTCGGCGTCGAGCCACGGGGCGAGCACGAACGCTCGCTCCCCCGCGCGCGGGTGCGGCACGGTCAGCGTCGCCGTGTCGATCCGGAGGTCGTCGACGGCGATCACGTCGAGGTCGAGCGTGCGGTCGCCCCAGCGGACCTCGCGGGTGCGCCCGTGGTCGTCCTCGATCCGGTGCAGGGCGTCGAGGAGGTCGTCCGGCGACAGGTCGGTGTCGACCACGACCACGCCGTTGCGGTACCGGGGCTTCGTGTCGTCGAGCCCGTCGAGCGTCAGGGCGACGGACTCGACCTCGTGGCTCGATGCCACCGGTCGGATGCCCGGCGCCTCGGCGATCGCCTGCGCAGCGGCGCGGAGGGTGCTTCCGCGGTCGCCGAGGTTCGCACCGAGGGCGATGACCGCCCGGCTCACTCTTCTTCCTCGTGGGACACCGACCCACCGCGGGTGCGGCGGATGGTGATCGAGACGTCGGTGAACGGCACCGTGATCGGCGCCTGCGGCTTGTGCACGGTGACCTCGACCGCGAGTGCCGCGCGGTGGGTGAGCACCGCGGCGGCGATCCGCTCGGCCAGGGTCTCGATCAGGTCGACCGGCCCGCCCTCGATCTCGGCGACGACCTGCTCGGCGACGACCCCGTAGTGCACGGTGTCCGCCAGGTCGTCGGACCCGGACGACACCCGTGCGTCGACCTCGACCGCGACGTCGACGACGAAGTCCTGGCCGTCGGCGCGCTCGTGGTCGAACACGCCGTGGTTCCCCCGGGCACGGACCCCGGTCAGTCGGATGGTGTCCCTCACGATCGTGCTGCCCTCCAGGCATCCCAGACGTCGAGCACCGCACGCGTCGGTGCGGGGTCGTGCACGCGCACCCCCCACGCGCCGCGTTCGGCGGCGAGCAGGCTGATGGCGGCGGTGGCGAGGTCGCGGTCGCGGGGCGGCGCGCCGGCAGCGCTGCCGATCCCGTCCAGGAACCGCTTGCGTGAGGC
>CAJYIG010000051.1 GCA_913774725.1 uncultured Curtobacterium sp.
ACGGAACGGGTCCTGGGGCGTCCACACGAGCGACACCACGGCGAGCACGACGAGGAGCGCCAGCACCACGACGGCGAAGCACCCGGTCGGTCGGGCGAGGATGCGGCGGATCACTCGCCCACCTCCCGCTGCCGGGGGTCGAGCGCGCGGTGCACGACGTCGACCGCAAAGCCGACGACCAGCACCAGCCCCGTGAGCACGAGGAGCTCCGACTGCACCTTCGTGATGTCGCGTCGCCCGACGTCGGTGACGAGCATGCGCCCGACCCCGGGGAGCGAGAACAGCTGCTCGACGACGACCGCCCCCACCAGGAGGCCGGCGATCTGCACGCCGAGGACCGCCAGCACGGTGAGGGCCACCGACGGCAGGCCGTGCCGCAGGAGCGCGCGCGTCCGGGTGAGGCCGATCGCGGCTGCGGTGCGGACGTGGTCGGCGTCGAGCACGGCGAGGGTGGCCGAGCGGGTGAAGCGGAGGATCACGGCACCCTCGACAGCACCGATGGTGAGCGCGGGCAACACGAGCGACGAGAACGCCCGCCCGGGTTCGTCCCACCCGTCGAGCGGGAAGCCCTGCGTCGGCAGCCAGTGCAGCGTGACGGCGAACAGCGCGATGAGGAGCATGCCGGCCCAGACCACGGGGACCGCCGCGACCGCCTGGGCGACGAAGCCGATCACCGCGCCGCCGGCCCGGCGACGGAGCACCGCGGCGAGCACGCCGAGCGGGACACCGAGCACGAGGGCGGCCACCAGGGACATCCCCGCGAGCGGCAGCGTGACGGCGAGCTTCTGCGCGATCTCCGGTCCGACGGCGCCGTTCGTGACGAGCGACCGGCCGAGGTCACCGCGGAGCACGCCGCCGATCCAGTCGAGGTACTGCACGACGACGGGCCGGTCGAGGCCGAGCTGCTGCCGGAGCTGCTCGACCTGCGCCGGCGTGGACTGGGTGCCGGCGACGATCTGGGCGACGTCGCCGGGCAGCACGCGCAGCGTGGCGAACACGATGATGCTCGCCACGAGCAGGCCGACGACGAGCAGCAGCAGTCGCCCGACGAGGAACCGGGTCACGCGTCCGATGCTACGGGGGCGGCGGCGCGAGCCCGGACCGCAGCGCCGGACGGCATCCCGACACGCGACGGGCCCGCGGCGCCATCGCGGGCCGAGGTCACCGGACCGCCAGCCCGGCCAGGTCGAGGCGCGAGTTGCCGCCGTCGACGGGGAACCCGGTCACGCCCTTCCGCACGGCGGTGATCTCCGTCGCCGTGTACAGCCACTCGCCGGCGGCGTCCTCGCTGACGATCCGGGCGGCCTCCCGGAGCGCCTGCTCCTTCTCGGTCTGCGAGGTCGCGGCGATCGACTCGGCGTAGAGCCGCTGCACCTCCGGGTTGTCGTAGCCGAAGTAGTAGTCCGGGTTCGCCCAGTTCCCGAAGTCCCGTGCCTCGACGTGGTCGACCATCGAGAGCTGGAAGTCCTTCTTCGTGAACACCCGGTCGAGCCACGTGGCGAAGTCGACCCGCTCGACCTTCAGCGTGATGCCGACCTCGGCGAGCTGCGACTTCAGCACGTCGCCGATGGTCGCCGGGTACACGTTGGCGTAGGTCAGGGTCAGGTCGAGGTCGGACTGCCCGGCCTCGGCCAGGAGCTTCTTCGCGTTGTCGGGGTCGTACGCGTCGATCGACGTCAGGTCCTGGTACCCGGGGTCGAGCTCGGGGATGGGGCCGCCCTGCTCGACGCCGGTGCCGCCGATGGCCTCGATGAGCGCCTTCGGGTCGATCGCCTGCCGGATCGCCTGCCGCACCCGCTTGTCCGTGAACGGCGCCTGGGCGTCGTTGAACGCGAGCGTGTACTTGTCGGTCGTCTTGCCGCGGTGCAGCTCGATGTCCTGGTTGCCCTGCAGCTGGCTCGCGAGGGTGCCGTCGACGGGGTTCAGGACGTCGAGGTCGCCGTTCGCCATCGCGTTCACGGCCGTCGACGGATCGGTGATGTACCGGAACACGATCTTCGCGACCTTCGGCTCGGAGCCCCAGTAGTCGTCGTTGCGGCTGAAGGTGAGCGAGTCGCCCTGCTTCCAGGAGGACACCTCGTACGGGCCGGTGCCGTTGGCGCTGTCGGACAGGTCGTTCTTCGCGGCCTGCTCGAGCACGAGCCCGGCACGGCCGGTCAGGGAGAAGAGCAGGTCGGAGTCCGGCTGCGCGAGCTGCAGTTCGACGACGCCGTCCGACGGCGACGTGATCGACGTGACCCCGGCGAGCTTCGCCGAGTCGACGTACGACGCGTTGTCCTTGGCCTGCTGCAGCGACCAGACGACGTCGGCGGCGGTGACCGGCTTGCCGTCCTGGAAGGTGGTGCCCTCGCGCAGCGTGAAGGTGTAGGTCTTCCCGTCCGCCGACACCTCGTGCTTCGCCGCCAGTACGTCGCGGATCTCCCCGTCCGCGGTGCGTCCGACCAGGCCCTGGTACACGTTGTCGATGAGCACCTGGTCGAGTGCGGCGCCGGACTGCGTGCGGATGTCGAGGCTCGTGGGTTCGAGGACGAGACCGACGCGCACGGTGGCGTCGTCGCCGCCGCGGTCGCTGCTGTCCGAGCCGGAGCAGGCGGTGAGCGTCAGGGCCGAGGCGACGGCGACCGCGGTGGCGGCCAGTGCGACGCGCGCCGTACGGCTGCCGCGTCGGGGGAGGAGCGGACTCATGGGTGTGGGTTCCTTCCGGGCGCGTGGGGGCGACGGTCGTCGCATCGCGCGGGGACGAGGTTACCGGCGATCGGCGCCGTGTGACGGTTGTTGGACCGGGTGCAACAACGCGTGACGTTCGCCCCATGCCCGGATAGCCGACGCCAGTTCGAGGGGTGCCTGGTTCTGCACGGCGTGCCGGGCGGTCACCGTGACGACCTCGGCGTCCGGCAGGCGCTCCGTGAAGCCCGCGTGCAGCTTCGGCGACACGTAGCCGCGGTCACCCCGGACGAGCAGGAGCGGCACGTCCAGTGCCTCGAGGTCCGGCCACGCGTCGGCGAACCGCCCGACCGACGCCGTCCGACCCGCGGGCAGGTGCGGGAAGTGGTGCCGGCGGACGAGCCGGCCGTCCTCGCCGAGGCGGGTGGTGTGCCGGGCCTCGCGGAGGAGCACCGCCCGGTCGTCACCGACGCGGGCCTCGACGGCACGGTCGACGACCTCGTCGAGGGACGCGAACGGCGTCTCGTCCTCGAGCGCCCGGGCGATGCGGTCGACCGCGCGCTGCGCGAAGTCCGGGGACATGTCCACGAGCACCAGACCGGTGACGCGCTCCGGGGCCGTCGCGGCGAGCCGGGCCGCGAGGATGGCACCGAGCGAGTGTCCGACGACCACGCCCGGGGGCACCCCGAGGGCGTCGAGCGCGGCCAGGACCTGCGGGGCCGTCGTGCTCGCGCCGTAGTCGGCGTCGTCGCGCCAGGACGACCGGCCGTGCCCGGGCAGGTCGAGGGCGACCGCCGGTTCCCCGACCGCGATCGCCGTCTGGTCGAAGCTGTGCGCGTCGATGCCGAGCCCGTGCAGGTAGGTGATCCGCGCCTCCCGGCCGTCCGCCGTGTCCCAGCGGATCGCCGCGGTCTCGCGTCCGTCGCCCGTGCGGACCACCTGCCGGGAGGCGCGCAGCGGCTCCGTCACGCCGCTCGCCGCGGCGAGGGCGGCGAGGTCCGAGAATTCGTCGTCGGGTTCGTGCACGGGTCCGATCCTCGCACCTGGATCGGTACCCCAGTTCCCCTGGAAGGCTTAGGTAAGGCATGCCATACTCGTTCTTCGTGGCAGCCCGGTACCGAGTCTTCTCCGTCCGCGTCGCGGCCGTGTCGGCGCTCACCCCGTCGTTCGTCCGGGTGACGCTCACCGGTGACGCGCTCGCGGACTTCTCCGCGGTCGGGCTCGACCAGCGCATCAAGGTCGTCCTGCCGATCCCCGGGCACGGGTTCACCGACCTGCCCGACGGCGACGACTGGTACGGCGCCTGGCGCGCGCTGCCCGACGCCGAGCGCAACCCGCTGCGCACCTACACCGTGCGGTCGTTCCGCCCCGACGCGCGTGAGCTCGACATCGACTTCGTGGCGCACGGGGACGCCGGCCCGGCGTCGCGCTGGGTGTCGTCCTGCCGCGTGGGCGACGAGCTCCGCATCGTCGGGCCCGCCGTGCCGTCCTCGCCGGCCGAGCTGCCGAGCGGTGCCGCGGAGTTCGCTCCGGGGAGCGCGACCCGGATCCTGCTCGCCGGCGACGAGACCGCCGCTCCCGCGATCTGCGCCATCCTCGAGGCGCTCGACGTCGCGACCGTCGGACACGTCTTCATCGAGGTCCCGACCGACGCCGACCGGCTGCCGGTCACCGCCCCCGCCGGGGTCGAGGTGCGCTGGATCGCCCGCAACGGCGCCTCCCACGGGGTCCGCATGTCCGACCAGGTGCACGCGTGGGCGTCCGAGGTCGCTGCCGGTCCGGCGCGCGGCGACGGCACCGCGCGGGGCACCGTCGAGCTGACGGACGTGGACGTCGACGAGCAGGTGCTCTGGGACGTCCCCGAGGTCGCCGAGGAGCGCCCCGTCTACGCCTGGATCGCCGGTGAGGCCGGGTGCGTCAAGGAGCTCCGCCGCCACCTCGTGCGTGGCGTCGGGCTCGACCGTCGGCAGGTCGCCTTCATGGGCTACTGGCGGCACGGCAAGGCCGAGCACTGAGCGGGGCAGCACCCGCCCCGGTCGTCGGCGCGGTCCCGGCGACCGCCCTGGGTGCGCGCGGCCTGACGCTGGCCTACGACGACCGGGTCGTGGTCTCGTCGCTCGACGTCGACGTGCCCGACGGTGAGCTGACCGTCATCGTCGGACCGAACGCGTGCGGCAAGTCGACGCTGCTGAAGTCCTTCGCCCGGACCCTGAAGCCGAGCGCCGGGACGGTGTACCTCGACGGTGCGCCGATCGACTCGCTCCGCCCGAAGGCCGTCGCCCGGCGGGTCGGGATGCTGCCCCAGACCCCGATCGCGCCGGAGGGCATCACCGTCCGCGACCTCGTGTCCCGCGGGCGCTTCCCGCACCAGGACCTGCTGCACCCGTCGTCCGGGTCCGACCGGATCGCCGTGCAGGCCGCGCTCGAGCAGACCGACACCGTCTCGCTCGCGGACCGCAGCGTCGGAGAGCTCTCCGGCGGACAGCGGCAGCGGGTGTGGATCGCGATGGTCCTGGCGCAGGAGACCGACATCGTGCTCCTCGACGAGCCCACGACGTTCCTCGACATCGCGCACCAGTACGACGTGCTCGAACTCGCGTCGGCCCTGCACGCGTCGGGGCGCACGGTGGTGGCGGTGCTCCACGACCTCAACCAGGCCGCCCGGTACGCGACGCACCTCGTGGCGATGCGCGACGGGGCGATCGTGGCGCAGGGCACCCCGGCCGCGGTGCTGACCTCGGCGCTCGTCGAGGACGTCTTCGGGCTGCCCTGCGTGGTCGTCCCGGACCCCGAGACGGGCACCCCGCTCGTCGTGCCGCGGCGGCGCGCCGCCTGACCGGCTGGTCGCTCTCCGGCGGACCGGCCCGTCGCTGACGACCGTCCGGCTGGTCGACGCGACAGCCAGGCCCTCCGTGAGCGAGCGGGACACGCCGCTGGCGTCCGGCGCGCGGGCGTGTTCCGTCGGCGCGGGACGGTGAGCGTGACGGTTCCGGCCCGCTCGGGGGACGAGGCAACCGGCTGACGGACGGGAGGCGCGGTGCCGGCCCGCACCGCGCCTCCCGTCCGGGGGATCACCGGATCAGCGGTAGCCGCCGTCCTCGAGTCCGGCCTCCACCTCGAAGCGGTTGCGCGCGGCGTCGCGCCCCGCGAGCGCGTAGAGCAGCGGCATGAGCATGCCGTAGCGGCGCCACTGCGCGACGTGCACCCGCTCGTGGCGGAGCACCCGGGGTCCGTCGTTGTCCCGCGTCAGGTACACCGACCCGACGCACGTGCCGCCGCGCCGGAACGCCCAGCGCGGCAGGCCGGTGCACACGACCAGTCCGTCCTCGACCCGGACCCGCCCGGTCGAGAACGGCAGCCCGACGGCCAGTCCGACGGCGGTGGCGAACAGCCAGCCCGCACGCGAGACGGGGGAGTCGAGGAGCGGGTTGCGCACCCCTACTCCGGCCGGCCGTAGGTCTCGAGCAGGCGCAGCCAGACCTCGTTCATCGTCGGGTAGGCGGGGACGGCGTGCCAGAGTCGGTCGACCGGGACCTCGCCCACGACCGCGATCGTCGCCGCGTGCAGCATCTCGGCGACGTCCTGTCCGACGAAGGTCACACCGACGACGACGCCGCGGGACTCGTCGACGACCATCTTCGCCCGACCGGTGTAACCGTCGGCCTGCAGCGCGGACCCGGCCACCGCGCCGAGGTCGTACTCGACCGCGCGGACGTCGATGCCCTGCTCGCGCGCGGCCGCCTCGGTCAGCCCGACGCTCGCGACCTCGGGATCGGTGAAGGTGACCTGCGGGACGGCCGCGTGGTCGGCCGTCGCGACGTGGGCGCCCCACGGTTCGGCGTGCACCGGTCGGCCCTGTGCGCGCGCCGCGATGGCCTCCCCGGCCGCACGTGCCTGGTACTTGCCCTGGTGGGTGAGGAGGGCGCGGTGGTTGACGTCGCCGACGGCGTAGAGCCAGTCGGTCCCCTGCACGAGCATCGTGTCGTCGACCTCCAGCCAGTCGCCCGGAGTGAGCCCGACGGACTCGAGACCGAGGTCGGCGGTGTGCGCCTTCCGGCCCGTCGCGGCGAGGACCTCGCTGGTGATGACGGTGGTGCCGTCGTCGAGCGTCGTGGTGACCAGGCCGTGCTCGTCGCGGTCGACCCGGGTCGGGTTCACGCCGGTGCGCACGTCGATGCCGAGCTCGCGCATCGCGTCGGCGACGAGCTCGCCGGCGAAGGGCTCCATCCCGCCGAGCAGCCCGTGGCGGGCGACCAGGGTGACCTTCGACCCGAGGGACGCCCACGCGGTCGCGAGCTCCGAGCCGGCGACACCGCCGCCGATGACGAGCAGGCTCTCGGGGACCTGCTGGGCGCTGGTGCCCTCGCGGGTGCCCCAGGGCTCCGCGTCGGCGAGGCCCGGGACGTCGGGCAGCTGGTGCAGCGAACCGGTCACGACGGCGACGGCGGCGCGTGCGGTGTGCGTCTCGCCGCCGACCTTGACGGTCTTCTCACCGGTGATGCGGGCGTGGCCGCGGATCAGGGCGATGTCCGCGGACTCGAGCCAGGCGACCTGGCTGTCGTCC
>CAJYIG010000052.1 GCA_913774725.1 uncultured Curtobacterium sp.
CAGGGCATCTGGCCCGCGTTCTGGATGCTCGGCGCCGACATCGGGCAGGTCGGCTGGCCGGCGTGCGGTGAGATCGACGTGATGGAGAACGTCGGGTACGAGCCCGGCACGGTCCACGGCACGGTGCACGGGCCGGGCTACTCGGGCGCGAACGGGCTGTCCGCTGCGGCGACGCTGCCTGACGGCGCCGCATGGGCGGACGCGTTCCACGTGTTCGGCGTGGACTGGCGGCCCGGGTCCGTCACCTGGACGGTCGACGGGGTCGCGCAGCGCACCGTCACCCGGGCCGACGTCGGTTCGTCGCCGTGGGTGTTCGACAAGCCGTTCTTCGTGCTGCTCAACGTCGCGGTCGGCGGCACGTGGCCGGGCTCGCCGGACGCGACCACCCGGTTCCCGCAGCAGATGCTGGTGGACTGGGTGCGCGTCTGGCAGCAGTCCTGACGACGGACGGGAGATCCCCACCGGGCACGGCCCGACAGCCGCTGGCGCGTCTGCCGGGAATCGGCCGGCGTGGCCCCTGGCGAACTGCGGTCACGCGCCTCCCGTCCGTCGGCCGCTCAGCGCCGGGCGCGCGCCAGCAGCCAGAGGTAGGTCGCGTGGCCGACCAGCGCCAGGCCGAAGAACACCGCGGCGACCGCGTACACGCGGTCGAGCTTCCCCTGCCCGATCACGAGCATCACGACGCAGAACACCACGGCCGCAGCCAGGACGCCGACCTGGATCGTCGACCAGATGCGGCGGAAGCGGGGCATGCCGGAGTCGTCCACGACCCCATTCTGCCCGAAGCCGACGGACGGCCTACTTCTCCGGGTCGTGGCCCCAGTTCATGAGCGAGTACCGCCACTTCGAGTCGTGCGAGTCGCCCTTCGGCTCCTGCTTCGAGTGGCGTGCCACGTAGCCGACCACCTTGCGCATGTGCGCGTAGTCGTCGTCGGTGTAGTCGCCCTGCTTCTTCTCGAGGATGCGGACGATGTGCCGCCCGCTCTCGTGCCCGGTCGACTCACCGCCGCCGTCGGACTTCTGCCCGACCTCCTTCGACTCGTCCGTGGCGAGCCACTTCTTCAGCTCGGACGCGGTCATGTTCACCGCACCGGCGAAGTCGTCGCGCGTCTGCTTCTCGTCGTGCTGGTCGTCACTCATGGGCGCCAGCGAACGCGTTCGGCCTGGGTGTCCACGCAGCGCTGCGTGTCCCCCGTTCCCGTGCGCTGAGCGGACGCCGCTCCGCGTCCGTCCAGGCCGTCCCGAGTTGTGTGTCCCCCGAACACCCCACGACAGGAAGCGAGAGCGACATGCGCGCAGTGGTCTGGCACGGCATCGGGGACATCCGCCTCGACGAGGTCCCGGAGCCCACCATCCAGCACCCGGAGGACGCGATCGTCCGGATCACCCGCAGTGCGATCTGCGGGACCGACCTGCACTTCGTCCGCGGCACCATGGCGCCGATGGAGGAGGGCACGATCCTCGGGCACGACGCCGTCGGCGTCGTCACCGAGGTCGGCGACGCCGTCCGCGGGTTCAGCGCCGGTGACCGCGTCGTCATCAATTCGACGATCTCGTGCGGCGCGTGCCGGTACTGCCGGATGGGCAAGACCGCACAGTGCGACGTCGCGAACCCGAACGGACCCGACGCCGGCACGAGCTTCTTCGGCGGCCCGCAGTCGACCGGACCGGTGAACGGCCTGCAGGCCGAGTACGTCCGGGTGCCGTACGCCCGCAACACCATGCACCCGCTGCCCGAGAACGTCAGCGACGAGCAGGCGATCCTGCTCTCCGACATCTTCCCGACCGGCTGGTTCGGTGCCGAGCTCGCCGGCGTCTCCCGCGGCGACGTCGTCGTGGTGTTCGGCGCCGGCATCGTCGGCCAGTTCGCCGCCGCCTCGGCGTACAAGCTCGGCGCGGCACGCGTGATCGTCGTCGACGGGGACGAGACCCGACTGGCCGCCGCGCTCGCGCAGCACTGCGAGGTCGTCGACTACAACCGCGAGGACCCCGTGCAGGCGATCAAGGACCTGACGAACGGCATCGGCGCGGACGCCGTGATCGACGCCGTCGGTGTCGACGCCGAGCGCCCGAAGCGCGGCCCCGCCGCGGTCTCCGACGAGGACGCCGCAGCGTTCGACGCCGAGGTGCAGCAGGTCGCGCCCGACGCCTCGCCGGACGGCTTCGGCGACCTCGAGCAGTGGAAGCCCGGCGACGGCCCGTCACAGGTCGCGCAGTGGGCCGTGGCCGCCGTCGCGAAGTACGGCCGCATCGGGATCATCGGCGTCTACGGCCCCACCGCCGAGCGCTACCCGATCGGCCAGGCGATGAACAAGAACCTGACGATCCGCATGGGCAACTGCGACCACCACTCGGTCACGCCGCCGCTCATCGACCTGGTCGCGTCCGGTCAGTTCGACCCCACCGCGCTCATCACCGAGCACGAGCCGATCGGCGACGCGATCGCCGCGTACGAGGCCTTCGACCGGCGCGAGCCCGGCTGGGTCAAGGTGGAGCTGGAGGCGACCCGATGAACGCCGCGCCGTCCGACCAGTACGCGTTCGGTGACCCGCGCAGCCGGTACCCCGACGTCTCCCCCGAGCCCCAGACCCAGGAGGAGCCGGGCCTGCAGTCGCAGATGACCCCCGTCCCCGACCTGGGCGAGTCCAGCTACCGCGGCACCGGGCGACTCGAGGGCCGCAAGGCCGTGATCACCGGTGCCGACTCCGGCATCGGAGCCGCCGTCGCGATCGCCTTCGCCCGCGAGGGCGCCGACGTCGTCCTGGCCTACCTGCCCGAGGAGCAGTCGGACGCAGACCACGTCATCGAGCAGGTCGAGGCCGCCGGTCGCAAGGCCGTCGCGGTCCCCGGTGACCTCCGCGACAAGGCCTACGCGGGGCAGCTCGTCGAGCGGGCCGTCGCCGAGCTCGGCGGGATCGACGCGCTCGTCAGCGTCGCCGGCAAGCAGCGGTGGCAGCCGGACCTGCTCGACATCACCGACGACCAGTTCGAGGCGACGTTCGACGTCAACGTCTTCGGGCTGTTCCGTCTCGTGAAGGCCGCCCTGCCGCACCTGCAGCCGGGGTCGACGATCACCACGACCGCGTCGATGGAGGCGTACAAGCCGGCTCCGGACCGTCTGGACTACGCGGCGTCGAAGGGCGCGATCAACAACTTCTCGAAGGGGCTCTCGCAGCTGCTCGTCGAGCGCGGGATCCGCGTCAACATCGTCGCGCCGGGGCCGACCTGGAGCGTCCTGCAGCCGAGCGGCGGAGTCGACCCCGAATCGCTGCCCGAGTTCGGCAGCAGCGAGTCACCCATGGGTCGTGCCGCACAGCCGGCGGAACAGGCGCCCGCGTACGTGTTCCTCGCCTCGCAGGAATCGAGCTACGTCGTCGGCGAGACGCTCAACGTCAACGGGGGCATGGTCACACCCTGACCCCGCTGTCCTCACACACCGGCTCGTGAACCGGACAGTCCGCTCGCCCGAGCGGGAATGCCCGTGCCACCGGCGGTGTCGAACCATCCACACACCACGCGAAGGAGCACATCATGACCCTCGACCTCCACAAGGGGAACAGCGTCGACACCGAGCGTCGCTGCCTGCCCACCAGCACCCTGCGCGCCCTGCACGACGACCAGCAGGAGCAGTCGTTCGGCCGCTGGCTCGGCCAGATCAACGGTCAGCGCTGATCGCCGGTCAACGCTGATCGACGGACGGGAGGCGCGGGGCCCGCGGGCACCCCCC
>CAJYIG010000053.1 GCA_913774725.1 uncultured Curtobacterium sp.
GGCGCGCGGCTTCCTGCCCACCGTCCCCACCGACGGCCGGATCGACGCCGTCGCGCAGGTGATCGGCACGAGCGTGGCCAGCCAGGAGTCCGTCGTCGCTGCGCTCGCGCTCGTCGCGCTCGACCTCGATCCCTGGGAGACGCTCTGCACCGCCGCGTCGATCGGCGGCGACACCGACACGATCGCCGCGATGGCCGGTGCGGTGCTCGGCGCCGTGCACGGTCCGGACGCATGGCCCGCCGACGCGGTCGCCACCGTGACGACCGTCAACCACCTCGACCTCGGCCCGCTGGTCGACGGACTGCTCGCGCTCCGTCACCGGGCCTGACCCGACCCCGGACGGCGGTGGTCCCCCCTCCGCCGCCGTCCGGTCACCCCTCCCCCGCAGCACCCTTCCGATGACGTAAGAGGACCCCCATGGCCCAGGACACCACCACTCGCTCCGGCGGCACGCTCTCCAGCGGCACGCTGACGAGCGTCGAACAGCGCGGCATCGAGCCAGTGCCCCACGACGAGCGGAACGGCGCACCCGGTGCACTGTTCTGGGTCTGGTTCGCCGCGAACATCTCGATCCTCGGGCTCCCGCTCGGCGCGACCCTCGTGGCGTTCCAGGGCCTGACGATCTGGCAGGCGCTCGTCGTCGCGGTCATCGGCGCCGCAGGCTCGTTCGCGGTCGTCGGCGTGATCTCCATCGCCGGACGACGCGGCGGCGCTCCCGGACTGACGCTGAGCCGCGCCGTGTTCGGCGTCCGCGGCAACATCGGGCCGACCGCGGTGTCGCTGCTGTCCCGCCTGGGTTGGGAGACCGTGAACACCACGACCGCGGCCTTCGTGCTGCTGTCGCTCTTCACGATCCTCTTCGGCACCGACGGCGACGCGAAGGCGAACCCGGTGCTGACGATCGTCGCCATCCTGGTGTTCGTCGTCGCCACCGTGCTCATCTCCGGGCTCGGTCACGCGTTCATCGTCGCCGTGCAGAAGTGGGCGACGTGGGTGTTCGGCGCGCTCAACGTGTTCGTCGCCGTCTTCCTGGTGCTCCGCGTCGACTGGGACGTCGTCGGGTCGCAGCCGGCGGGTCCGGTCGCCGCGATGGTGATCGGCATCGGCACCATCGCCGCGGGCACCGGCATCGGCTGGGCGACCGCCGGCGCGGACATCGCCCGGTACACGCGCACCTCGGTGAAGGCGGGCGCACTGATCAGCGCGAGCGCCGCCGGCGCCGGCATCCCGCTCGTGGTCCTGGTCGGCCTCGGTGCCCTCGTCTCCGCCGGCGACCCGACCCTCGCCCAGGCCGGCGACCCGGTGGCGGCCATCCGCGACCTGCTGCCGAGCTGGATGGCGATCCCGTACCTGGTCGCCGCGTTCGGCGGCCTGCTGCTGTCGAACCACCTGTCGGTCTACTCGGCGAGCCTCACCACGCTGACCCTCGGCGTCAAGGTGCCCCGGGTGTGGGCGGTCGCCGTCGACGTGGTCGTCACCACGCTCGGCGCGATGTACTTCATGCTCGTCGCCGACGGCTTCTACGCGCCCTTCATCACCTTCATCTCCGTGCTCGCGGTGCCGATCACGGCCTGGCTCGGGGTCTTCATCGCCGACATGGCGAAGCGACGCTGGTACGACCCAGCCGCCCTGCTCGACCTGCGTGCCGGCAGTCGCTACTGGTACCGCGGCGGTGTCGCCTGGGGTGCCCTCACGGCCTGGGTCGTCGCGATCGTCGTCGGCTTCCTCTTCACCTCGGTGCAGGTCGGCGACGCGGACCCGGTGTTCGTCGGAGCGCTCTCCGACAGCTGGATCGGCGCGAACGGCCTCGGCTGGGTCGTGACGTTCGTCGTCGCCGCCCTGGTCTACCTGCTCACCGGCGGTCCCCGCGGCCAGCTGCGCGCACCCGAGGAGCGCGCGTGAGCCGCCTCGTCTCCGTCGGCAACGTCGTCGTCGACATCGTCATGCGCGTGGACGCGATCCCGGAGCCCGGCGGCGACGTCATCGCCTCGGCATCCGAGATCACCGCGGGCGGCGGGCTCAACACGATGGTGGCCGCGATCCGGGACGGGCTCCCGGTGGTGTTCGCCGGGCAGTACGGCACCGGGCCGTTCGGCGACGTCGTCCGAGCCGCACTCGTCGACTCGGGCGTCGAGGTCCTGCAGCCGGGACTCGACGACGTCGACAGCGGGTACTGCGTGGCACTCGTCGACGCGACGACCGAACGGACCTTCGTGACGAGCGTCGGTGCCGAGGGCCGCCTCGGTCGCGAGGACCTCGACCGGATCGTGCTCCGGTCCGACGACACGGTCTTCGTCTCCGGCTACGGCCTCGCCCACGCCGTCAACGGTCCGGCGATCGCCGACTGGTTGGCGACGGTGCCGGACACGGTGCGCGTCGTGCTCGACCCGTCGCCCCTGGTCGAC
Organism: uncultured Curtobacterium sp.; assembly: GCA_913774725.1. Taxonomy (GTDB): domain Bacteria; phylum Actinomycetota; class Actinomycetes; order Actinomycetales; family Microbacteriaceae; genus Curtobacterium; species Curtobacterium subtropicum. The sequence goes on from CAJYIG010000053.1 coordinate 2,406, forward strand.
ACGCTGCCCCCGGCGGTGCTCGGCCCCGTCATCGCCCGTGCGGACGTGGTCAGCGCCAACGGCCGGGAGGCGCGGCTCATGGCACCGACCGCCGCGGGACTCCCCGAGGCGGTCGCCGCGATCGCCGCGTCCGCCCGCGGCACCGCGCTGGTCCGCGACGGCGCAGCGGGCTGCTGGGTCGCCGAGCCGGGGCGCGCCCCGGTCCTGGTGCCCGGCTTCTCGGTCGACGCGGTGGACTCGAACGGCGCGGGTGACGCCCACGGCGGGGTGCTCGCCGCCACCCTGGCGCGCGGGGACTCGCTGGTCGACGCGGTCCGGCGCGCCAACGCCGCGGCGGCGCTCGCGGTGACGCAGCGGGGGCCGGCGACGGCACCGACGGCCGCCGAGACCGACGCGTTCCTCGCTGCGCACGCCTGATCCGCGGGGCCGGCCGGGCGACCGACCGAGCGGCGGGACGTCTGTGCGCCCCGTGTGCGCGCCCCGCGCGGGCACCTGTCGACGCGCGGTCAGGCGCCGAGGACCCCGGCGGCGTCCGCGTCGAGTTCCGCCCGGGTCGGCGGGTCTGCGCCCGGCCGGGACACGGTCACCGCGGCACAGGCCAACGCGAGCGACGCCAGACGGCCGAGCTCGTCCGCGTCGAGCGCGGTCGGGGCGCTCCCCCGCGCGAGCACGCCAGCGAGCAGCCCCGCCATGAACGAGTCCCCCGCACCGATCGTGTCCGCGACGTCGACGCGCGGTGCCGGGACGGTGATGCGCGCCCGGGTGGACGCCACCGCGCACCCCGCTCCGCCGAGGGTCACCGCGACGAGCGCCGTCCCGTGGGCCAGCAGCCCGTCGAGCACCTGATCCACGCTGCGGTCCGGCCAGAGCCACGCGGCGTCCTCGTCGCTGAGCTTGACCACGTCGGCCTCGGCGAACAGCGGTTCGAGCGTGGCGAGCACGGCGTCCCGGTCGGGCGTGATCGACGGTCGGACGTTCGGGTCGAGCGAGACGAGGGCGTCGGCCGGGCGGACCCGCAGCGCCTCGAGCACGGCACGTGCCCCGGGTTCGAGCACGGCACCGATCGAGCCGACGTGCACGAGCGGCGTCCCGGCGGGGACGTGCACCGGGTCGAGCCGCCAGTCGAGGTCGAACTCGTACGACGCGCCGCCGTCCTCGCCGATGGTCGCGACGGCGGTGGAGGTCCGCTCGATCGGCGTCGCGTCGACCTCGACGTCGCTCGCGCCCACGTGCGCCCGGATCGAGGCGCCGCGGTCGTCGTCGCCGAGCGCGCAGACGAGTCGTGCCGATCGGCCGAGCCGGGCGAGTCCGACGGCGACGTTCATCGGGCTGCCGCCCGGGTGCTCGACGCGACCCTCGGGGCGGTCGACCACGTCGACCAGGGCTTCTCCGATGACGATGACGGTGTCCACGGGTCCAGGGTGGCAGACCCGGCGCCCGTGCGACGGCGCGCTGTCCGGTCGTCCCCCGGTGGCCTGGGGACGCACGGGTGCGGCGGAGTTGACTGACGGACCCGGCACGACCGCCACCAAGGAGCCCCGATGCTGTCCCTCATCTACTCGAGCGTCGCCACCCGTCCCCTCGGCGACGACGACCTCGCCGCCCTGCTCGCCCAGAGCCGCCGGGCCAACGCCGAGAACGACATCACCGGGGTGCTGCTCTTCCGGAACGGGTACTTCCTGCAGCTGCTCGAGGGGCCGGACCAGGCCGTGCGCACGAAGATGGCGACGATCAAGCACGACGACCGGCACACCAAGGTCACCGTGCTGATGGAGGAGCTCATCGAGGAGCGGCAGTTCCCCGAGTGGACGATGGGGTACCCGGCCGAGGACACCGACGTCGAGCAAGCGCCGGGGTACCGGACGACCTTCGACGACCTCGACGCGGCTGACGGCACGCAGATCAGCTCCCTGCCGGCGCTCCGCGAGCTCATCCACTGGTTCCGCCCGGCCGCCGGCTGACACCGGCCGCGGGGCGGGACTCAGACCTCGCCGAGCAGCTGCGCCTTGCGGATCGCGTCGATCCGTGACGAGGCCCCGAGCTTCGCGAAGATGTGGACGACGTGCCGTTTCACCGTGCCCTCGGCGATGGACAGGGCGGACGCGATCGCCCGGTTCGTCTGGGCCTGGCCGATCATCCTGAGGACCTGGAGCTCACGGTCGGTCAGGATCCCGGCCGACGGCGGCTCCGCGTCGGCGCTCGGCAGCGGCGCGGCCCCTCGTCCGCCGAGCCGTGCGACGGATGCGATCCGGTCGACCAGGTGCGGA
>CAJYIG010000054.1 GCA_913774725.1 uncultured Curtobacterium sp.
GCGATCGCCGGCCACGCGAGCCCGACGAGCCCCGAGACCGCACCCACGACGAGCGGCGGCAGCGCGCTGCGCAGGGTCGGCCGCTCGGACTCGCGCACCCACGTCGGTCGGATCGTCCAGGCGGCCAGGAACAGCACCACGAGGAGCGCGAACGCCAGTCCGGTCGGACGGGTCATGCCGAGCAGCAGCACGACGGGCAGCATCGTCCACCAGCGCCGGTCGACCAGCAGCAGGAGCGCGACCAGGAGCAGGAACAGCCCCATCGCCTCGGCGTAGGCGACCTGGAACACGGCGGACACCGGGGCGACGCAGAACAGCACCGTGGCGAAGGTCGCCCGGCCGTCGTCGAGGAAGCGGCCCATCAGCCGCCGGAACACCAGCGCGGCACCCCAGCCCGCGACCAGGGACACCGTGACGGCGACCGCCTCGAACGACGCGCCCGTGAGCACCATGAGACCGCGCACGAGGAACGGGTACGCGGGCATGAACGCCCAGGCGTTCTCGGTGACGTGCCCGGCAGCGTCCACCGGCAGGACCGAGGGGTAGCCGCTCGACGCGATCACCCGGTACCAGGCACCGTCCCAGATGGCCGCGAACGACAGGTACGACGGGTGCGCGGCGGTGAACGAGTTCGCGGTCTGCACCCGGGCGAACGCCAGGAGCATCGCCCCGGTCACGAGCCGCGCCGCGACGTAGACCACCGTGACCCGGAGCCACCAGGGCACGAGTCGGTAGCGCGCCCGCCAACGCCCGGCGGGCAGGTGCCCCGCGACGGTGCGCGCGGGGCCCGTCGTCACGCCGTCAGCCACCGACGCAGGCCGTCCTCGACCGCGGTGATCTGGTCGACGGGGACCTGCTCGTCGTCGTGGTGTGCGAAGACGGGTTCACCGGGTCCGTAGTTGACCGCCGGGACGCCGAGCGCCGAGAAGCGTGCGACGTCGGTCCAGCCGTACTTCGGGCGCGGGGCGGGGCCGCCGACCGCTGTCACGAACTGCTGCGCGAGCGGGGCGTCGAGCCCGGGACGCGCTCCCGCGGCGAGGTCGACGATCTGCACGTCGTAGCCGTCGAACAGCTCACGGATGTGCGCGACCGCCTCGTCCGCGCTGCGCGACGGCGCGAAGCGGTAGTTCACGTGGACCATCGCTTCGTCCGGGATGACGTTGCCGGCGATGCCGCCGGAGATGCCCACGGCGTTCAGGCCCTCGCGGTACTCGAGCCCGTCGACCGCGACGGTGCGCGGCTCGTACGCGGCGAGGGTCGCGAGGATCGGTGCCGTCCTGTGGATCGCGTTGTCGCCGATCCAGCTGCGTGCACTGTGGGAGCGCTTGCCGAAGGTCCGGATCTCCGCACGGAGGTTGCCGTTGCAGCCGCCCTCGATCTGCGCGCCCGACGGCTCACCGAGTATCGCGAAGTCGCCGGCGAGCAGCTCGGGACGGGTCCGTGCCAGTCGACCGAGGCCGTTCAGGGAGTCGCTGACCTCCTCGTGGTCGTAGAACACCCAGGTGACGTCGACGTTCGGCTCGGCGAGGTCGTGTGCCAGCTTCAGCTGCACCGCGCAACCGGCCTTCATGTCGACCGTCCCGCGGCCCCAGAGGATCTCGGTGCCGTCGTCGGCGGTGCGGAACTCGGTCGGGAGGTTGCCGTTGAGCGGCACGGTGTCGATGTGCCCGGCGATCACGACCCGACGGTCGCGGCCGAGCAGCGTCCGCGCGACGATCGCGTCGCCGTCGCGCACCACCTCGAGGTGGGGCAGGGCGGACAGCGCCGCCTCGATCGCGTCGGCGAGGGGCCCTTCGTTCCCGGACACCGACTCGATGTCGCAGATGGCACGCGTGATGTCGATGGACGAGGCGGTGAGGTCGAGCTGCTCCGGCATGCGGTCAGCGTACCGGCCGTGTCCCACGGCGATCCGTGCGGCGACCACCTGTGGACGGGAGCCGTCCGTCCACAGGTGGTCGTGCCTCCGGACCGGTCGGGTCGCTGGCGGGAGCGTTCTCCACAGACCGTCTCCCTGGACGGGTCGCGGCCCCGCCCGCTCGCTACCCTGGTGGCGTGACCGACGCGACCGCTGCCACCGACCGACCCACGCACGCCTGGGGCCACGGCCTCGCGACCGTCGCCGCGGACGGCACCACGCTCGACACGTGGTACCCGGAGACGCACCTCGGGGAGCGCCCGGCCGACGCGGTGTTCCCGCCCGAGCTCGAGGCGCACGTCGGCGACGACCCCCGACGCGACGTCCGGGTCGAGGCCGTGACGACCGAGATCGTCATCGACGACGCACCCGCCAGCACGCCCGACGCCTACCTGCGCCTGCACCTGCTCAGCCACCTGCACGTGCGGCCGAACGAGATCTCGCTCGACGGCGTCTTCGGCCACCTGCCGATCGTCGCCTGGACGAACGCCGGCCCCGTCCACCCCGGTGCCCTGACGCGGCTGCGTCCCGTGCTGCAGCGCGCGGGCATCGCGGTGCCCGCGGTCGACAAGTTCCCCCGCCTGCTCGAC
>CAJYIG010000055.1 GCA_913774725.1 uncultured Curtobacterium sp.
GAGGATGCACTCGTGGGCGACCAGGCCGGACTCGCCGGTGTACAGGACCGGGAACGCCTCGCGGAGCCGTGCGGCGAGGTAGTTCGCCCCGAGCACGGCGACCTCGGTCGCTCGGGTCAGCCCCTCAAGTCCCATCATCCGGACGTAGGTCCAGGTGATCGGCAGGATGCTCGGGCTGCCGTAGGGCGCCGCGCTGACCGGGCCGCCCGCGTGCGCGAGCCGACCGTCGGCGCCGTCCTCCGCGGCCGCCGACGACCCGGGCCGCCGGTCCGCCTGCTGCGCCATCGGGTGCGCGGGCAGGAAGGGCGCGAGGTGCGCTTTCGCCGCCACCGGCCCGACACCGGGGCCACCGCCGCCGTGCGGGATGCAGAAGGTCTTGTGCAGGTTGAGGTGCGAGACGTCGCCGCCGAAGTCGCCGAACCGGGCGTGCCCGAGCAGCGCGTTGAGGTTCGCGCCGTCGACGTACACCTGGCCGCCGGCCTCGTGCACCGCGTCGCAGACGTCGCGGACGTCGTGCTCGTAGACCCCGTGGGTCGACGGGTACGTGATCATCAACGCGGCGAGGGTGTCCGCGTGCTGCGCCGTCTTCGCGCGGAGGTCGGCGAGGTCGACGTTGCCGTCCTCGTCGCAGGCCACGACGACGACCTGCATGCCGGCGAGCACGGCCGACGCGGCGTTCGTGCCGTGCGCGCTGGACGGGATGAGGCACACCGTGCGGTCCAGGTCGCCGCGGGACCGGTGGTAGCCGCGGATCGCGAGGAGCCCCGCGAGCTCACCCTGGCTGCCGGCGTTCGGCTGCAGCGACACCGTGTCGTACCCGGTGACCTCGGCCAACCACGACTCGAGGTCGCCGATCATGTCGAGGTACCCCTCGACGTCCTCACGCGGGGCGAACGGGTGCACGTTCGCGAACTCCGGCCAGGTCACCGCTGCCATCTCGGTCGCCGCGTTGAGCTTCATGGTGCAGCTGCCGAGCGGGATCATGCCCCGGTCGAGCGCGTAGTCCTTGTCCGACAGGTGCTTGAGGTACCGCATCATGCGGGTCTCGCTGCGGTGCGCGCTGAACACGGGGTGCGTCAGGTACTCGCTGCTGCGCAGCAGGTCGGAAGGGAGGCCCGTGGTGGCGTCGCGCACGGCGCCCTCGGTCGCCGGGACGGTCACGTCCACCGCCCCGAACACGCCGGCGAGCGCCGTCACGTCCTCCGGCGTGGTCGTCTCGTCCACCGACAGCTGCAGGGTGTCGGCGTCCACCAGGTGGAGCAGGCGGTCCGCGTCGCGCGCCGCGTCGACGATCGCCGCCGCACGGCCGGGAGCCCGGAGCGTGAGCGTGTCGAACCAGTGCTCGTGCACGACCTCGAGCCCGGCTGCACGCGCGACGTCGGCGAGCGCCGAGGTCGTGCGGGCCACCCGGTCCGCGATGAAGCGCAGTCCCTCCGGCCCGTGGTAGACGGCGTACATCGACGCCATCACGGCGAGCAGGACCTGCGCGGTGCAGATGTTGCTCGTCGCCTTCTCGCGACGGATGTGCTGTTCGCGGGTCTGCAGGCTGAGGCGGTAGGCCATCTGTCCGTCGGCGTCGAACGAGACACCGACCAGGCGGCCGGGCAGCTGGCGCTCGAGGCCGGCGCGGACCGCGAGGTACCCGGCGTGCGGGCCGCCGAAGCCGAGCGGGACGCCGAAGCGCTGGCTCGTGCCCACGGCGACGTCGGCACCCAGGTCGCCCGGGCTCGCCAGCAGCGTCATCGCGAGCAGGTCGGCCGCGACCACGGCGATCCCGCCGCCGGCGTGCACGCGCTCGATCGTCGTGGACGGGTCGACCACGCGTCCGGAGGCACCGGGGTACTGCAGGATCACGCCGAAGGCGCCCTCGAGGTCGTCGTCGCTCGGCCCGTCGACCGCGTCGAACTCGCGCAGCGTGATGCCCACGGCGTCCGCACGGTGGTCGAGGAGCGCCCGGGTCTGCGGCAGCAGGTCGGCGTCCACGAGGAACGCGTCGCCCTTCACCTTCGACGCACGACGGGCCAGGAGCATGCCCTCGACCACGGCGGTGCCCTCGTCGAGCATCGACGCGCCGGCCGTCGCCATGCCGGTGAGGTCGGACACCATCGTCTGGAAGTTGATGAGCGCCTCGAGGCGGCCCTGCGAGATCTCCGGCTGGTAGGGCGTGTACGCCGTGTACCAGCTCGGGTTCTCGAGCACGTTCCGCTGGATCACCGCTGGCGTGTGGGTGCCGTGGTAGCCGAGGCCGATCATGGCGCGGCGGACGGTGTTCCGCCCGGCCTTCGCGCGGAGTTCGGCGAGCGCCTCGGTCTCCCCGACCGCCGCCGGGATCACCGAGTCGGTGACCGGGGCGGCGTGGATCGACTCCGGGATCGCCGCGCGGACGAGCGCGTCGAGGGACGGCTGGTCGACGGCGTCGAGCATGACCTGCTGGTCGGCGCTCGTCGTGCCGATGTGCCGGTCGGCGAAGGACGTCTGGAGGTTCTGCTGCGCGCCGGTCATGCGAGGGACGCCCGGTACGCGTCGTGGTCCATCAGGTCCTCGGGGAACGAGGTGCCGTCGACCTTGAGCTTCACGAGCCAGCCGGCGCCGAACGGGTCCTGGTTGACGGTGTCGGGGGCGTCGACCACGGCGTCGTTGATCGCGACGACCTCGCCCTCGATCGGGGCGAACAGCTCGCCGACGCTCTTGGTCGACTCGATCTCGCCCATCTGCGCCCCGGCGGTCGTGGTGGTGCCGACGGCGGGGAGCTCGACGTAGACGACGTCACCGAGCTGCTCGGCGGCGTGGTCGGTGATGCCGACGGTCACGGTGTCGCCCTCGACGAGGACCCACTCGTGGTCGGCGGTGTACTGCAGTGCGGTCTGGTCGGTCACGGGATCAGCCTCTCGGAGTGCGGCGGTAGAAGGGGACCGGGGTGACGATGCTGGGGATCGCGGTCCCCCGGACGTCGATGTGGAGGAGTTGCCCCTCGTCGGCCACGGCCGGGTCGACGAAGGCCATCGCGACGGGGTGTCCGAGCGTCGGGGACAGCGCCCCGGACGTGACGGTGCCCACCACGGTGCCGTCGTGCACGACGTCGTAGCCGGCACGGGGAGCTCGGCGCCCCTCGGTGACGAGCCCGACGAGCACGCGGGCGTCGGGGGCCGGCTGCACACCGGCGTCCCCGACGAAGGAGCCCGAGGTCGCGACGACCCGACCGAGCCCGGCCTGGGCGGGTCGGACGTCGGTGGAGAGCTCGTGCCCGTAGAGCGGCATGCCGGCCTCGAGGCGCAGGGTGTCCCGCGCGGCGAGCCCGGCGGGGACGACACCGCGGTCGGCACCGGTCTCGAGCAGGGCGTCCCAGATCGACGACGCGATCTCGGTGTCGCTGTAGATCTCGAAGCCGTCCTCGCCGGTGTACCCGGTGCGGGCGACCAGGACCTCGGCGCCGTCGAACAGCGCATGCAGGACGCGGTAGTAGCGGAGCTCGTCGAGCGGGGTCTCCGGCTGCAGGCGGTCGGCCACGACCAGGGCGTCGAGCGTGCCCGCGGCGGCCGGACCCTGGATCGCCACGAGCGCCGTCGTGTCCGAGTCGTCGGTCACCTCGACGTCGTACCCGGCGCTGCGGTCCTGCAGCGACGAGACCGCGACGGACCGGTTGGCGGCGTTCGCCACGACCAGGAAGACGTCCTCGCCGGTGCGGTACACGACGAGGTCGTCGAGGATTCCGCCGTCCTCGGCGAGGAGCAGCGAGTACTTGGCACGGCCGATCGGCATCGCGCCGAACGACCCGGCGAGCGCGTGGTCGAGGAACGGCACCGCATCCGGGCCGACGACACCGACCTCGGCCATGTGCGACAGGTCGAAGACGCCTGCGGCCTGGCGCACGGCGTGGTGCTCGGCGAGGTCGGACGAGTACCGCACGGGCATCCGGTACCCGGCGAAGTCGGTGAAGGTGGCGCCCGCGGCCTCGTGCGCGGGTTCGAGTGGGGAGGAACGCATGACGGAGTTCTCCTGGCATCGGCAGGACCCGACGGCCGTCGTCGGGTTGGAACTCCCCCTCTGTCATGGGCCTGAGAGTTTCACCGCGGCCCGTGAGGTCCGGCGGCTTTCACCGTGGGCGAGACACCGCGCGCGCCCGGCGGGGACGCGTGTCTGCTTTTCAGAGTGGCCTGTCCGCTGCGGTGTGGGACCTGAGAGATTGACGGGGAGGTTGCTCCTTCGGTGCCGTGCGCGTGCGCTCGGCTCTCCCGCGGCGGGTGTGCGGCCGGTGTTGAGTTGTGCAGGCCCGAGCATACCGACCCCGCGTTTCGGGCATGTGTCGCGGCACCGTCTTCGACGTCTCGTAGAATGCAGGGATGGCAGGACAGCGATCGCGCCCCCGCGGGCAGCTCGAGCAGGCGGTCCTCGAGACCCTGCGCGCCGCAGCCGACCGCGGGATCGTCGACGGCTGCACGGCCCGCCAGGTGCTGGATGCCTTCCCCGAGCCGCGGCCCGCACTGACGACGGTGCTGACCGTGCTCGACCGGCTCGGCCGCAAGGGCCAGGTCGAGCGGCAGGAGCACGACGACGCCCCGCTGACCTTCCGCGCCGTGCACAGTCGTGAGCAGCAGACCGCATCGCTGATGTCGAGCGCACTCGCCGCCGCGTCGGACCGCGAGGCCGCCCTGCTGCAGTTCACCGGGTCGCTCGCCTCGGACGACCTCGACGTCCTGCGTCGCGCCCTCGACGCCCGAGCCCAGTCCTGAGAGAAGCCGCCGCGTGGTCGTCGCCGGAGTCGTCCTCATCGCACTCGCCCTCGTCGTCGTGGTGGTCGCCCCGCGCGTCCTGACCCGGTCCGCCTGGACGATCGACCACCCGCGCACCGCACTGGTGTCGTGGTCCGTCGCGGTCCTGCTCGGTGTGGTCGGCTTCGTCGTCGGCATCACCCTGGTGGTCGTCGCGGACCGCCCGCTCACGGACCCGTTCGGGCTCGGCGAGTCGCCCACGCACGGGTTCGACATCGGCGTCGCGCTGCTCGCCGTGCTCGCCTTCGTGGTCGCCGTGCGGGTCCGTCCCGGCCCGGAGCACGAGGCCGTCCGCGAGGCCATGCGCTCGGGCGCCGCGCCGCACCGGCAGATCGACGGCACGACCGTCGCCCTGGTCGAGGCGGACCACGCGCTCGCCTGCGCGGTCCCCGGCCGGTCCGGCGGTGTGCTCGTCAGCACCGGGCTGGCGGACCTGCTGCGGACCGACGAACTGGAGGCCGTGGTCGCCCACGAGCGCGCCCACCTGACCCAGCGCCACGCGGTGGCCGTCGCGGTCGCCGAGTCGATCGAGCGCGCGGTCCCGTGGGTGCCGGGTGCGCGCGCCATGGCGCGGTCGACGCGCGTCCTCGTCGAGTTCGCGGCCGATGATGCGGCGGCCCGACGCGTCGGACGTGACGCCCTGCGGCGGGCGGTGCTCGTGGCGGACGGGACGAGCGCGCTCGGGGCGGTCCGCGCCTCCCGGCTCGGCTGAGTCCGCCGGACGCGCCTGTCGGCGGCGAGGCATAGGCTTGCGGGCACCGTGAAGCCACTGACCGAAGCAGACATCCGTTCGTCGTTCGTGAACGCCACCCCGGACGAGCTCGAGCAGCTCCCGATCCCGGGGCTGCACGAGATGCTGTGGGACGAGCGCGAGTTCCTGGGCTGGCGCGATCCCCAGGCCGCCCGTCGCGGTTACATCGTGTCGTGGATCGACGACCGCCCCGTGGGCATCGTCGTCCGCTCCGCCGGTGGGTCCCTGCGCCCGGGCATCGCCGCGATGTGCTCGTTCTGCCACTCGCCGCAGCCGGCCACGCAGGTCCGGCTGTTCTCGGCCGCCCGCGCCGGTGAGTCCGGTCGCAACGGCAACACCATCGGCTCGTACATCTGCGAGGACCTCGGCTGCTCGATGCTCATCCGTACCGCGCCGCCGCACCTCAACCCACCGGCGACGATCGCCATGCGCGGCGAGGCGCTGCTGCAGCGCGTACGGAACTTCACCGAGGACGTCTCGAAGACCGCGTGAGCCGGTTCGACACCGCACGCTGGGTCGTCGTCGAGGAGTCGGGCGACGGCCGGTGGCGACTCAGCATCCGCGACGAGGCCGACGACGAGCTCGGGGCCCTCGGCCTCGGTGTCGAGGGAGCGTGGGACCCCGACGTCGAGCCGCACGTGGCGTTCGTGCTCGTGCAGCTCGGGCTGACCCTGCGCGGCGCCCGACCGTGGCACGAGGACGAACTCGGTGACCAGCGGGCCCCGGTGCTGCCGCTCGGCTGACCTGCGCGCTGCTGCGGAGCCCGGTGTCGAACCACGGATCCGACATCGAACCGACCGCGCGCCCTGGTTCAATGTCGGATCCCTGGTTCGATCCGGGGCGGTGCGGTACCGCGGGACTCAGGGCTCGGTCGCGGCGATGAAGTTGCGGAGGATCTCGCGGTCATCGTCCGCTCGGACCGCCCAGACGAGTTCACTGCGGGCGGGGTCGTCCTGCAGGGGCAGCAGCACCACCGTTTCAGGCGCCGCCAGGGTCGCGCTCTCCGGCGCGACCGTCACGCCGAGCCCCGCTCCGACCAGGTGCAGCACGGTGGCCCACGTCGTGGCCTCCTGCACGACCTCGGGCCGACGTCCGTCGACGACCACGGGAGCGAGGTTGCGTTCGGTCGCGACCGCACCGGCGACGGCGGGGAAGAACACGAACGGGTCGTCGACCAGCTCGGTGCCGCGGATCGACGTCCGCTCAGCGAGCCGGTGCCCGAGCGGGACCGCCGCGACGAACCGCTCCCTCCGGAACGGCAGGAAGCGCACGGCGGGGTCCGGGTCGGGGTCGCGCAGGACGGCCAGGTCGAGCTCGCCCCGGACGATGCGGGCGAGGAGCGACGAGGAGTAGCCCTCCGTCAACTCGACACGGACGAGCGGGTACCGCTGCCGGAAGGCCTGGACGCGCTCGATCGGACCGAGGGGCAGCGCCGAGACGACGAACCCGACGTCGAGTCGCCCCACCTCACCACGTCCGACCCGCACGACCTCGTCGAGGTCACGCGCTGCCTGGTCGAGCAGCGACCGGGCCCGACCCTGCAGCACCCGACCGGCCGCGGTGAGCGCGACGCTCCGCGAGGTCCGGACGAACAGGTCCACGCCGAGGTCACGCTCGGTCCGTCGGATCCGCTGCGAGAGTGCGGGCTGGGCGATGCGCAGTCGCTCCGCGGCCCGCCCGAAGTGCAACTCGTCGGCGACGGCGAGGAACGCCCGGAGCTGTCGCAGGTCGACATCCATGCACGCAGCCTATCGATCAGCACGAACGAGTATTGGACGCGAACGGATGCTGGCCCGAGGATGGGTCCATGCCCGAGACGACCCCCACGCTGACCATCGCCGAACTCGAGACCGCCGCCGACGCCGAGGCCTTCCGCACCCTCAACGAGGCGTGGATCGAGCAGTACTTCACCCTCGAGGACGAGGACCGTGCGATCCTCGGTGACCCGGCCGGGCGCATCATCGAGCCCGGCGGCGCGGTCTTCGTCGCACGGCTCGACGACGAGGTGATCGGCTGCATCGGGATCATGCCGGTCGGCGACCGCGTGTTCGAACTCGTCAAGATGGCGGTCTCACCGGCGCACCAGGGGCACGGCACCGGCCGGAAGCTCATCGCCGCCGCGCTCGATCGCGCCCGGACCCTCGGCGCGCAGCGGGTCGCACTCGAGAGCAACAGTGCCCTGGCGAGTGCGGTGCACCTGTACGAGGCGTTCGGCTTCCGGCACCTCGGTCAC
>CAJYIG010000056.1 GCA_913774725.1 uncultured Curtobacterium sp.
CGCCGCGGAGCGACCCGTTCGGGGCGAGCCAGCCGAGGTCGACGGTGCGCTGCTGGCCGATGACGATCCAGCCCGCCTCGTGGGCGTGCCGCAGGGCCGTGAGGACGAGGCCGCCGGCGACGAAGACGAGGAAGACGCCGGTCCCGGTGAAGAACCGGCCGAGGTCGAGCCGGACACCGCCCGTGTAGATGCCGTAGCCGACCAGGACGGCGACCGCGATGCCGATGACCGCGCCGAGGGCGGCCGTGCCGGTGTCCGACGACGCCTGGAAGGTCGCGAGCAGGAAGACCGAGGTCTCGAAGCCCTCCTTGAGGACGGCGAGGAACGCCATGCCGGCGAGGGCCCACGCGGTGCCGCGACCGAGCGCCTCGGACGCACTCGCCTGCAGGTCCCGCGACAGCGTCCGTGCGTGCGTGCGCATCCAGACGATCATCCCGGTGACGAAGACGACGGCGACCGCACCGATGATCGTCTCCATGCCCTCCTGCTGCGCCTGGGGCAGGGCCTGCTCGACGAGCTGCAGGCCGAAGCCCACCGCGATGCTCAGCGCGACCGCGGCCCCGACACCGACCCACATCGGGGTCAGCGGGGCGCGGTTGCGACGGAGGAACGCGGCGATGATGCCGACGATGAGCGTCGCTTCGAGGCCTTCGCGGAGGCCGATGACGAGGGTGGCGATCATGGCGAAGGTGAGGCTAACCTAACCAACCCGCGGCTCGCCACTCCTGCGACGTGGGGTTTGATTGTTCTCATGAACGTGCTGACCCCGGAGGCCCTTGCGTCGGTCACCGACGTGCTCGACCTCGCCGGGGTGTTCGCGTCGGCACTGCTCGGCGGATCGCTCGCGCGCACGATGGACTTCGACCTGTTCGGGTTCCTCGTGGTCGGGTTCGTCTCCGGGCTCGGCGGCGGCATGCTCCGGGACACCCTGCTGCAGAACGGCCCGCCGGTCGCGCTCGTCGACCCGCTCTACCTGCCGGTGGCGATCGCCGGGGCGCTGGTCGCGTTCCTCGTCTCGTTCTCGGAGCTCACCTGGGACCGGCTCTTCACCGTGCTCGACGCCGCCGTCATCGGGTTCTGGTCCGTGGTCGGGGTCCAGCGCACCTTCGACGCCGGGCTTGGTTGGCCTGCCGCCATCATCATGGGCACGATCACCGCGGTCGGCGGCGGCGCGATGCGCGACCTGCTGCTCCGGCGCGTGCCCGCGGTGTTCGGCGGGAACGCGCTCTACGCGACCGTGGCCGTCGCCGCGTCGGCGGTGATGGTGGTCGCGTCGTACCTCGGGTCGCCGTCGATCGGGATCATCGCCGCGATCGTGCTGTCGCTCGGGCTCCGCTACGGCGCCGTCAAGCGCGGGTGGGGGCTGCCGAACGGTCGCGACTGGCAGCCGAAGTCGACGCTCGGCGCGCTGCTGCAGCGCGGCCGACGGCTCCGCCCGGACGCCATCCGGCTGCTCCGCCGTCCCGGACGCCGGACCGGCCGCGGGGCCGTCCGCAGCGACCGGGACACGCCCGACGACGCCTGAGCAGGCCGCGACCGCAGCACCGTGACGTCGGCGGACCGCCCACTCCGGACGACCGGACCAGCGTCGTCGGGGCACCCGCGAGGTACCATCGCTACCGCCGGGTATCGACCCGGTGACCACCGTCCTCGACGCACCGACACGACCCGAACGTGGCGGTCCACCGAGCGACGGGGCCGGGGGCCCCGCTGGTGCCGCGCGTGCGACCGACGCGCGGCTCGGCAGGTCTCCGAGGACCGCACCGTCAGCGGGTGCGGCACAGCCCGTGCGCCACCGACGCGCGGGGATCGACCGGACGGCGCACCACCGTCCACGACGACGATCACGGACCAGGACCCATGAGCGACGACGCCTCCTCCCCCACCCCCAGGACACCCCGCGCCGAGGTGCGCGAACGACTGCTCGTCGCCGGAGCGGACGTGTTCGCCGAGTCCGGCGTGCACGGTGCCCGGCTCGACGACGTCGCCGCGCGCGCCGGCTTCAGCAAGGGCGCCGTCTACTCGAACTTCTCGTCGAAGCAGGACCTCGTCGCCCAGGTCATGCAGCGCTCGACGAACCGGATCCTGGCGGCACTGCAGGAGGTCGTGCGCGAGGACGTCGCCGCCACGAGCATCGCCGACGTCGTCCGGGCGGCCTTCGGACGGTACGACCAGGGACGGCAGTTCGCCCTCGTCTCCGAGCTCCGCGGCTACGCCCTGCGGCACCCGGAGTTCATGCCCGAGTTCGTCCGGCAGCGCCGCGAACTGCAGGACGGTGTGCTCGACCTGGTGCGCCTGTGGTTCGGCGCACACCCGGAGGTCGAGCCGGGCATGCCGCTCGAGGACTTCGCGACGCTGCTCGTCGGCGCCAACGTGGGGATCGTCTTCGACGGGCCGGCGCTGCCCGGGGTGAACCCGGGCGACGTCATCGCGAGCCTGGTCGACGCGGTGGTGCGCCCGCGGCGCTGAGACGCGCGGCGCACAACGCGGCACGGCGGCACGGCGGCACGCAGCAGCGCCGCATGCACCGCAGCCGCCGCCGTGCACGCGCCTAGGCCGTGCGGCGGCTCCGCCGGCCCTCGTGGGACCAGGCGGACGAGGGCAGCAGGCTCGGCGGGAACAGGCGGGACCGGACCACGCGGGCCCGCGGGACGGACGCGTCGAGGGCGACCCGCGCCTCCAGGACGGCCCGCCGGAGCGCACCGGTGTCCACGCTCGCCGCACCGTCCGCGGCGAAGCGCTCGACGTCGACCGCGTCGACGATGTTCGTCAGCTGCGGGAGGACGGCCGCGGGCACGGCATCCGTCAGGCGCCCGAGCACGGCACGCGCCGTGCGGGCCGCTGCAGCGGCGTCACCGGGTGGCGCGAGCCCCGGGGCGTACCCGTGGTCGGCGACGTCGTCGAGCACCTCGCGCCAGGCCTGCAGGGCAGGTGAGCGCCCGGCGCGCACGGCGGCGAGCCGACGCCGCCGCCGGACGACGCGGACGACCCCCGGCGCGACGAGCACCGCGAGCAGGAGCAGCAGCCCGACCGCCAGGCCGGCGGCACCAGGGCCGCCGGACCCATCCGTCGTGGCCGCGGCACCCGGCTGGGTCGACGACGAGGGTGTCGGGGTGGGCGAGGCCTCGGCGGGCGCCGTCTCCCCAGGGGCCGGCAGCGGGGACTCGGACGGCGCGGGAGCGGCTGTCGCGGACGACTCCGTGCCCGCCTGGGCCGCGGCGTCGGAGCTCGGCGTGGGCTCGAACGACACCCAGCCGGCACCGCGGATGTACAGCTCGGGCCACGAGTGCAGCTGGCGGTTCGAGACGGTGTACTCGCCGTCCTCGGTCTGGTCGCTGCTGGCTCGGTACCCGACCGCGATGCGCGACGGGATCCCGAGCGTCCTGGCCATCACCGCCATCGACGACGCGAAGTGCACGCAGTAGCCCTGGCGGACGCGCAGGAAGGTGTCGATCACGTCCATGCTGTCGCCGTCGTAGCCCTGCTCGACCGGCGCCGTCTCGGAGTAGGTGAAGAGGTCGCTCCGGAACCACTGCTCCAGGGCACGGGCCCGCGCGTAGTCGTTCGGCAGACCGCCGGCCACCCGCTGGGCGGCCGCGCGGATGTCGCGGGGCAGGTCCTCCGGCAACGCCAGGTCGGTGCGGAGCTGGGCGTCGCTCGGCGCCGTGAAGCCCCGGCCGTCGGTCCGCCCGAGGATCCCGCTCGCCGCGATCGCGTCGAGGTACTCCCCCGACCAGGTCGAGGCGCCGAACACCTGGTACGTCGAGCCGCGCTGGGTCACGGGACCGGTCGAGCGGACCGTGTTCGAGTCCCCCATCCAGCGCCACTGCGACAGGTCGAGGTTCGTCGACTGGGACTCGACGGACACGGCGCCGCCCGGCACGGGCAGGTAGTTGCTCGACAGGCCGCTGATCCGGATCGTCAGGTCGCCGCGGCTCGCCAGACGGGGGTTGACCCCGACCGCCCACTGCTGCTGGTCAGCGGTCTCCGCGTCGGTGGCGTCGGTCACCGTCGGCACCCAGTCGCCGGTGCCGAACTCGTCGAGGTCGGCGAGCTTGAGGTACTCCGGCTGCCCGTCGGCCGTGCGGTAGCGGAACACCTCGAGCTCGTTCGGCTGACGCAGGTCGCGGCCGAGTTCGAGCAGCGTGCCGGGACGCCCGGGCTGGATCGGCGCCTGCAGCGCACCGGTGACCCCGGACAGCCAGCTGGCGTTGATCGGGACGAGCACCGGGAGACCGACGGCGACGACCAGTCCGATGGCGCCCACGACCGCGGCCGGGAACGCCCGCTGCACCGGTCGGACCGACAGCCACAGGAGCCCGAGGAAGGCGATGCCGACCAGCACGACGAGCACCGGCGACGCCGGCTCCCCCGTGACGACGCCGGGGACGATGAGCACGACGAGCGCGGGCACGGCGGCGAGCGCGACCGTCGGGGCGATCGCGGCGAGGAACAGGGACACCCCGGCGACCCAGCCGATCGCGATGGTGACGATCAGCCGGATCGCGTCGCTCTGCGGCAGCGGCGCGGGGTTGAGCCGGATGGCGGCGAGCGCCTCGCCGAGGGCGCCCTGCCGGTCGAGCCACCCGAGCGGGGGCACGTCGTTGGCGACGGCGGCGACGCAGGACCCGACTACCAGCGTGGCGACGAGGGCGATGAAGCGCACACCGGGTGCCCGACGCCGGACGGCGAGGACGACCGCGACGAGCACCGCGGCGAAGACCACGCCGGACACCCACCAGGCGGTCCCCTGGACGAGCGGACGCATCGACAGCGCCGCGACCAGGACCGGGAGCGGCGCGAGGGCCACGACCCAGGGGCCGGGAGCGTCGGACCGCTCAGCCGGGCGCCCTGGGCGCTCGGTGCCGGCGGGCGTGCGGACGCGCTCGGCCGTCGAGGTCCCGCTCACCGGGTGCTCCCCTGCGCCTGGGCACCGGGGACGGGCACCACGAGCGTGCGCCAGCCGGCGCGGTCGAGGATCCCGCGCACCAGGGGGTCCGGCGGGACGATCGTGGCGAGGATGCCCCGGCTCGACCCGCTCGTCGCGGCGACGAGCTCGGCGGCCTGCTCGGCGGTGCACCGGCCGGTGACGACGGCGGTCATGCCGTGGACGTCGCGCCCGTGGACCTCCGGCAGGACCTCGGTGACGGGACGGGCGTCGGAGCGGACCCGGACGTCGGCGAGTCCGACGAGCACGTCGGTCA
>CAJYIG010000057.1 GCA_913774725.1 uncultured Curtobacterium sp.
CGACGAACAGGTGCACCTCGCCGAACTCGACCTCGTTGGTGTCCGCGCGGTGCCGTGCGGGGCGGAGCACCAGGAAGAGCGTGTCCCCGTACCGCTCGAGCTTGGCGCGCTGGTGTCCCTTGCGCGCGTCCTCGACGGCGTTCTCGTGCAGGTCGAACTCCGCGGCGACCGCCTCGAGCTCGGCGTCGTCCGGACGCAGCAGTCCGATCCACGCGAGCGCGCCGTCGTCCGCCGTGACCGTGTGCGGATCCGCGGCGGGGCGCAGGGCCGCGGGACCGGGGACACGTCGTCCTCCGATGTAGACGGCGTCGTCGATGCGTGCCATGTCGTGCTCCTCGTGCTCGGGAGCAGGCAGGCGCGATGCTCCTCGACGGAGCAGGGCGTGCACGGGCGCCGGCGGGGCCGGAGCGCTGGCGTCAGCGAACGGGCGCGGTGGAGACCAGGGCGGTCGTCCGGCCCGATCGAGGATGGTCACCCGACATCGCGCCTCACCTGCCCTTCCGGTCGTCCGTGGTCGCCAGGGCGCGACCAGCGGGCCACGTTACCCGCTGGTGCAGCACGCGTCGAGTGAGCGACCGCTCAGCGGGTGACGCGCAGTCCCTGCTGCTCGAGCTCGGTGAGCTGCCACCCCAGCCACGGGCTCCACGCGAAGGGCGCGGCGGCGACCGACGCCCGCAGTTCGTCCTCGGAGACCCAGGCGTACTCGGCGACCTCGTCGTCCGCGGGCGCCGGGACGTCGTCGGTCACCGCGCGGAACACCGGGCAGACCTCGTTCTCGACGATGCCCGACGCGTCCACCGCGCGGTACCGGAAGTCGGGCAGCACGAGCTCGACGTCGCGGACCGTGATGCCGAGCTCGCGGGAGGCCCGGCGGGCGACGGCGTCCTCGAACGCCTCGTCCGGTCCGGGGTGCCCGCAGAACGTGTTCGTCCACACCCCCGGCCACGTCTTCTTCGACAGCGCGCGGCGGGTCACGAGGACCTTGCCCTCGGCGTTGCGCACGTGGCACGAGAACGCCAGGTGGAGCGGGGTGTCCTCGGTGTGGACCGCGAACTTCTCGGCGGTGCCGATCGGAGTGCGGTCTTCGGCGAGCAGGACGACGGATTCCGGGAAAGTGTTCATCTGCCCCGATAGGTTAGGCCAATGAGCGAGGAAGCGGCCACCGTGGCGCAGATCGACCTCGCACTGGTCGACGACTGCATCGAACGCTTCTTCGCGGTGTCGTCGGCCCGTGCGCGTCGGTTCGGCAGACCGTCCGAGGAACTCTGGCGGGTGCTCCGTCGGGCGAGCATGGGCGGCAAGCGCTTCCGTCCGCGCATGGTCCTGACCGCGTACGCCGGGCTCGGCGGCACGGACGCCCACGCCGCCGCGAACGTCGCAGCGGCGTACGAGCTGCTGCACACCGCGCTGGTCGTGCACGACGACGTCATCGACCGCGACTGGTCGCGCCGCGGGGAGCCGAACGTCGCCGGCTCCTTCCGCGACACCGGCACCACGGGGGGCCTGGCGCTGCCCACCGCCGAGCACCGCGGGGTCAGCGCCGCCGTGATCGCAGGCGACCTCGCGCTCGCCGCGACCACCCGCTTCATCGAGGCGTCCGGCGTCACCGGCGACCGACGTGCCCGTCTCCTCGAGATCCTCGACGACGCGGTCTTCGCGAGCGCGGCCGGCGAGATGACCGACGTCGACCTCGCGCTCGGCGTGATGCCGACCGTCGACGAGGTGCTCGCCATGGAGCGGGCGAAGACGAGCGTCTACTCCTTCGAGGCCCCGCTGCAGTCCGGCGCAGTGCTCGCCGGTGCGCCCGAGCCCGTGGTCGAGGCCCTCGGTGCCTTCGGCCGTGAGATCGGCATCGCGTACCAGATCGTCGACGACCTGCTCGGGGTGTACGGCGACGAGACCGTGACCGGCAAGTCGGTGCTCGGCGACCTCCGCGAGGGCAAGCGCACCATGCTCATCGCCTACGCCGCGACCACCGACTGCTGGGACGACATCGCGCCGTACCTCGGCGACCCCGAGCTGAGCGAGGAACGCGCGGCCGAGCTCCGTGCGACCCTGCAGACCTGCGGCGCGAAGTCGGCGGCCGAGTCCCGGATCGCCGAGCACGCCGCCCTCGCCCGCGCCGAGCTCGCGGCCCTGCCCTACGAGCTCGCCGAACGACTGGAGCACCTGGTGTCCGAACTGCTGGAGCGCGTGCGGTGACCCAGACCGCACCACCGCGTCTGCCCCTCTACGACGCGACGGCCGAGGCCGCCTCCGGGGTCGTCATCCAGCGCTACTCCACCTCGTTCGGGCTGGCGAGCCGGCTGCTCACGAAGGACACGCGCGAGCACATCCGCAACGTCTACGCCCTGGTGCGCGTCGCCGACGAGGTCGTGGACGGCCCGGCGACCGAGGCCGGGCTCGACCACGACCTGGCCCGGACGGTCCTCGACGAGCTCGAGGCCGACACCGAGCGTGCGATGCGCCTCGGCTTCTCGGCGAACCCCGTCGTGCACGCCTTCGCCCGCACGGCCCGGACCACGGGCTTCGGAGCGGAGCTGACGAAGCCGTTCTTCGCATCGATGCGGATGGACCTCGAGCAGACCGAGCACGACCAGGAGTCGTTCGACCGGTACGTGTACGGCTCCGCCGAGGTCGTC
>CAJYIG010000058.1 GCA_913774725.1 uncultured Curtobacterium sp.
GTGGCGACGACACCGCCGCGCAGGAGGAGGCTCCGGTCACCGGGAGCTCGTCGTCGAGCCCGGTCCCCGTCGCGGGTGATCCATCGTGTCCAGTTGACCGCCCCTGCGGGTACGCGAGTACCCCGGAGCGACACGTGCCTGCGCATGCGTGTCCCGTTTCCTGGCAGGCGCGCCTGCCACCTGATCCTCGGACTCCCCCGCTGGTGAGACGGGAGAGGGTCGGAACCCTGGTTGGGAGTTCCTGAAGGTGATCTTTACACACGAACAGGAACCGCGCACGGGATGACGGGAGATTTTCGCCGAGGTGCCCCTCGACGGCCGGAACCGGAGGTCCCGGGAACGAAGAAGACGGTCCCGGGAACGGAGAAGAAGGTCCCGGGAACGGAGAAGAAGGTCCCTGGAACGGAGAAGAAGGTCCCGGGAACGAAGAAGACTCCTCACGCACCCGCCAGAGCCCGGTTACCCTTGCTGCGTTTCCGCCCTGGGGGAGTTGGCCTGGATGGCGTCACGTGAGGAGCCTCCGGAAGTCTACCGGATGCTCCGGGCAGTATCGGACACATGAAGATCGCCATCGCCGGAGGACACGGCCAGATCGCACTGCTCCTCGCCCGCCTGATCACCGACGCGGGCCACGACGCCGTCGCGGTCATCCGCAACCCGGCTCACGTGACCGACGTCGAGCAGCAGGGGGCGACCGCCCTGGTCGTGGACCTGGAACAGGTGGACGACGACGAGCTGGCACTGCGCCTCCGCGGCGTCGACGCCGTCGTCTTCGCGGCGGGAGCCGGGCCGAACAGCGGTGCGGAGCGCAAGGAGACCGTCGACCGCGACGCGGCGATCACGCTGGCCGACGCGGCGGAACGGATCGGCATCCGCCGCTACGTCATGGTGTCGGCGATGGGGGCGGACTCCTACGACCGCGAGCGCGCGGTCGTGCCCGCCCGGTCGGAGGACGACGTCTTCCAGGTGTACCTCCGGGCGAAGTCGGAGGCCGACGCGAACATCCGGATGCGGAACCTGCGCTGGACGATCATCCGACCGGGAGCTCTGCTCGACACCCCGCCGCAGGGCACCGTCCACGTCGGCCGGACGGTGCCCCGGGGTTCGATCCCCCGCGCGGACGTCGCGGCCCTCGTCCTGCACGCCCTGCTCGACGACACCGCGGTGGGGGTGCAGTTCGAGGTCACGAGCGGCAACACGCCGATCCCCGCGGCGCTGCACGCGCTCAGCTGACCCGCGCCGCGAGCGCCGGCGTCTCCGCGAGACGCCGGCCGCGGATCGAGACGCCGCCCGAACCGGCACCGTCCCGAAGACGCGGCGGCGTCTCGACGGACCGGCACCGCTCCGGCGGACCGGCGGCGTCCCGGCCAGCCGGCACCGACCGCTACAGCGCGACGGCGGCCGACTGCCGAGCGATCTCGAGCTCCTCGTTCGTGGGGACGACGAGCACCGCGACGCGGGACGAGTCGGTGGAGATGAGCCGCGCCTCCTTCGAGTGCAGCTCGTTGCGGTCGGCGTCGACCTCGATGCCCAGGTGCTCCAGGCCGGCGAGCACACGCCGCCGCAGCAACGCGTTGTTCTCCCCCACCCCGGCGGTGAACACGACGGCGTCGAGCCCACCGAGCTGCGCCGTGTACGCACCGACGTAGCGACGGATGCGGTGCCGGTACACGGCGAGCGCCGCCTCCGCCTCGTCGTCGCCGCCGAGCGCTGCGTCCTGGACGTCGCGCATGTCGCCGTTGCCGGTCAGCCCGAGCAGCCCGGACCGCTTGTTGAGCATCGTGTCGAGGTCGTCGAAGGACATGCCCGCCTCGCGGTGCAGGTGGATGAGCACGGCCGGGTCGAGGTCGCCGGAGCGCGTGCCCATCACGAGGCCCTCGAGCGGCGTGAGCCCCATCGACGTCTCGATCGACCGTCCACCGTCGATCGCAGCGGCGGACGCCCCGTTGCCCAGGTGCAGCACGATCGTCTTCAGCTCGGCCAGCGGTCGACCGAGGAACGCCGCCGTCTGCTCGGAGACGTACTTGTGGCTCGTGCCGTGCATGCCGTAGCGGCGGATCCGGTACCGCTCGGCCAGGTCGGCCGGGATCGCGTACGTGTAGGCGTGCGGCGGCATCGTCTGGTGGAACGCGGTGTCGAAGACGGCGACGTGCGGCACGTCGGAGAACACCTGCTTCGCCGCGCGGATGCCCTCGAGGTTCGCCGGGTTGTGCAGCGGCGCGAGGCTGTTGAGGTCCTCGATCTGCTGCTCGACCTCGTCGGTGACGACGGTCGCCGCGTCGAAGGTGGTCCCACCGTGCACGACGCGGTGCCCCACGACCGCGGGCGGGTGCTCGTCGAAGGACGGTCCGACCTTCGCGAAGGCGTCGATCATCGCCTGGAAGCCCGCGGCGTGGTCGGGCACGGACGCCGCGTCGTTCGACGACGACTCCCCCGTCAGCGCGTTGGTGTGCTTCCACGCCCCCGACGACTCACCGATGCGCTCGACGAGTCCGGAGGCGAGCGTGCGCTCGCCCTCGAGCTCGATGAGCTGGTACTTGAACGAACTCGAACCAGAGTTCACGACGAGGGCTGCGGTCACTTCGGTGGTGCCTTTCTCGGGACGGTCGGGAGGCGCGGTGCGGGCTGGTGGGTCGGGCTGCGGTCGGTCGCGGCCCAGCGGGGTCGGGACCGATCGGTCAGGCCGCGTCGGTCGCGGTGCCGGCCTGGATCGCGGTGATCGCGACCGTGTTCACGATGTCGCTCACGAGCGCGCCGCGGGACAGGTCGTTGATCGGCTTCCGGAGGCCCTGCAGGACCGGCCCGATCGCGACCGCACCGGCCGACCGCTGTACCGCCTTGTACGTGTTGTTGCCAGTGTTGAGGTCCGGGAAGACGAACACCGTGGCCCGGCCCGCCACGGGCGAGTCCGGCATCTTGGTGCGGGCGACCGTCGGGTCGGCGGCGGCGTCGTACTGGATCGGACCCTCGACGAGCAGGTCCGGGCGACGCTCGCGCACGAAGGCGGTCCCCGCGCGGACCTTGTCGACGTCCGCGCCGCTGCCGCTGTCACCGGTGGAGTAGCTGAGCATCGCGACGCGGGGGTCGATGCCGAACTGCGCCGCGGTCTCCGCCGACGAGATCGCGATGTCGGCGAGCTGCTCGCTCGTCGGGTCGGGGATGACCGCACAGTCGCCGTAGACGAGCACCCGGTCGGCGAGCGCCATCAGGAACACGCTCGACACGATCGAGGTGTCGGGCCGGGTCTTGATGATCTCGAAGGACGGCCGGATGGTGTGCGCGGTGGTGTGCCTCGCCCCGGAGACCATGCCGTCGGCAAGGCCGAGCTGCACCATGAGCGTGCCGAAGTAGGACACGTCGGTCACGGTGTCGCGGGCGAGCTCGATCGACATGCCCTTGTGCGCGCGGAGCCGGGTGTACTCCGCAGCGAAGCGCTCGCGCAGCTCGGGGTCGAACGGGCTGACGAGCTGCGCACCCTCGAGGTCCAGCCCGAGCTCGGTCGCCCGGGCCCGGATCGACGCCGGCTCGCCGAGGATCGTGAGCGCGCAGACCTGACGCTGCAGCAGCGTCGACGCAGCGTGCAGGATGCGGTCGTCATCGCCCTCGGGCAGCACGATCCGCTTGCCGTACCCACGGGCGCGGTCGAGCAGCCCGTGCTCGAACATGAGCGGTGTGACGACCCCGGACGGGGTGAGCTGCAGGCGGTCGCGCAGCGCGTCCGCGTCGACGTGCTGCTCGAAGAGCGCGAGCGCCAGGTCGGCCTTGCGGGGCGAGTCCGCCGCGAGCCGCCCGCGGGTGTGGGTGATCCGGAGCGCGGTGTCGTAGGTCCCGAGGTCGTTGCGGGCGATCGGCAGCGAGCTCGACAGCCCCTCGAGCAGCCGGGTGATCTGCGGCGAGGTCTCGAACCCGCCGTTCAGGATCACGCCGGCCAGGCTCGGGAACGTCTCCGACTGGTTCGCGAGCACGGTGGCGAGGAGCACGTCGCTGCGGTCGCCCGGCACCACGACGATGCCGCCCTCGATGAGCCGCGGCAGCACGTTCTCCATGCTCATGCCGGCGACCACGGTACCGAGCGCCTCGCGGTCGAGCAGCGCCTCGTCGCCGCGCACGAGCGTGGCCCCGGTCGCCTCGAGCAGCGCCCGGACGGTCGGTGCGACGAGCACGCGGTCCTCGGGGATCGCCCAGACCGGGGTGTCGGGGTGGTCGTCGCGCACGGCACGTTCGACACTCGCGACGATCGCGTCGAGGGCGTCCGGGTCGGCGCGGTTCACCACGACCCCGAGCAGCTGCGCGTGGGCCGCCCGGAGCTCGCTGGTGGTGACGTCGGCGACCTGCGCCATCGCGTCGGGGGTCCGGGCGCCGCGCTCGGCCGAGTCGCGTCCGCCGAGCACGAGCAGCACCGGTGCGCCGAGGTTCGCCGCCACCTTCGCGTTGAACGACAGCTCGGTCGGGCTGCCGACGTCCGTGTAGTCGGACCCGAGGACCACGACCGCGTCGCACTGTCGCTCGACCTGGGCGAACCGGCTGAGGATCGTGCCGAGTGCCGCGTCGGGATCGGCGTGCACGTCGTCGTACGTCACGCCGACGGCCTCGTCGTAGGACAGCCCGACCGCCGAGTGCTGCAGCAGGAGCTCGAGCACGTAGTCCGGCTCCGCCACCGATCGCGCGACCGGTCGGAACACGCCGACCCGTCCGACGGAGCGAGCGAGGGTCTCGAGGACACCGAGGGCGACGGTGCTCTTGCCCGTGTGTCCTTCTGCTGACGTGATGTAGATGCGGGTCGACACCCGTCCAGGCTAGTCGCGGCCACGCCGTGCGCTCTGGGAGTCGGCGGGGCCGTGGACGGACGTGGTCGTGACCACCCCCGCGAACCTGTACCATGGGGTGTCGTCGTCGCGAGACGGCGCCAGGAGAATTCGCCTAGTGGCCTATGGCGCACGCTTGGAAAGCGTGTTGGGTGCAAGCCCTCGGGGGTTCGAATCCCCCATTCTCCGCCAGCAGCACCGAAGGGCGCGTCCACGAGGACGCGCCCTTCGTCGTCCCGGGCGGCACCGCTCCCCACCGGCGCCGGTCCCCACCGGCGCCGTCCCCCAGCGGAGGGACACGCACGCACCCCGTGCACGACGGGATGGCCGGGAAACGCCCAACGGGGGTGGAACGGGCTGTCCTCCGCCCCCGCTTGGCCCTAGTCTGTGCACACCGACGACCCCGGGGCGGGTCGGACGGTGCAGCGGACGGCAGGGGCGTCGTCCGCCCGATCGTCCGGGTGTGTCCGCGCACCCGAGGGGAAGAGGAGACCACGGTGGGGGAAGCGACGGTGCCAGCCGCAGGACGCCTGCGGACGCCGGTCTACGACGTGGTCCTGCGCCCCCGGCGCTCGCTCGTCCGGTCCACCGTGCTGAGCATCGTGTGCTCGGCGGTCCCCCTCGCCGTCGCCCTCGTGTGGGTCTCGCTGCCGGAGCGCTGGTGGGCACTCGTCGCGGGGCTCGTCGTCGCCCTCGCCGTGCTCGTCGGGGCGCTCTTCGTCCGGCTCGGTCAGGCCTTCCTCGGGATCGACGACGACGTCGTCGTCCTGCACGCCGTCCTCTCCCCGAACCGCCGGATCGCTCGCGAGCGGGTCCACCGGCTGGTCGTCGCCCCGACGTACGGAGCCTCGACCGAGCGGACCGCGCGCGAGCTGCTGGCCTTCGACGCCTCGGGCGCCCACCTGTTCCGCCTGCGCGGTGACGTCTGGGGCGACCGGGCCCTCGACCGCGTCGTCGAGGCGCTGGACGTGCCCGTCGAGCACGAACGCCGCCCGGTCCACGTCCGCGAGGTCGCTCGCCGCTGGCCGGCGAGCCGCACCTGGTACGAGCGCCGCGGGGGCGTGCTGCTGGTCGGCGTGGCAGCCGTGTGCATCGTCGCCGGGCTGCTCGCGGTCGAGACCGTCGGGCTCCTGACGCGCTGACACCGCCCGGGTGCATCCCACCGCGGCCACGACGCACCCACGGCGACCGGCCAGCAGCGGCCGACCCGGCGACTTCAGCGCCGTCGCCGCAGGGTCGAGAAGATGCCCCGGACGACCTCCTTGGCGATGGTCTGCCCGAGGCCGTCGCCCAGCAGCCCGCCGAGCGGGTCGTCGCCGGCCCGTCCGCCGGAACGCGACGAGCGCGTCGAGCTCGACCGTGACCGGCGCCCCGCAGCAGCCCGTTCCGCCCGCTCGAACTCGCGCTGCGTCCGCTCGTACTCGGCCTGCGCCGCCTTGCGCTCGCGCTCGTCCCGGGCGGCCTGTGCGGCGGCCTCCTTCGCCGCCTCGGCGGCGGCTCGTGCAGCCTCCTGCTCGGCGTCGGCCTGCGCCTGCGCCGCGGCCGCCTCGGCGGCCGCCGCCTCCATCCGGGCGGCCAGGACCTCGCGAGCCGACTCGGGGTCGACGGAGGTGCCGTACCGGGCGAGGAGCGGGGACGAGGCGACCCGTGCCTCCAGGACGTCCGACGGCAGTGCGTCCATCGACCCCTGCGGCGCCCGCAGACGGGTCCACGCCACCGGCGTGGGCGCGCCGTCCTCGTCCATCACCGTGACGATCGCCTCGCCCGTCGCGAGCGAGGTGAGGACCTCCCCGAGGTCGTAGTCGCTCGTCGGGTACGTCGACACCGTCGCCCGCAGCGCCTTGGCGTCGTCCGGGGTGTGCGCCCGGAGCTGGTGCTGCACGCGCGAACCGAGCTGCGCGAGGACGTCGTCGGGCAGGTCCTCCGGGGTCTGCGTGACGAACACGATGCCGACGCCCTTGGAGCGGATGAGCCGGACGGTGCGGACGATCTGCTCCCGGAAGTCCTTCGACGACCCCGAGAACAGCAGGTGTGCCTCGTCGAAGAAGAACACGAGCTCCGGCTTGTCGGTGTCGCCGACCTCGGGCAGTTCGTTGAACAGGTCGGCCAGCAGCCACATCAGGAACGTCGAGAAGACCTCCGGCTGGTCCTGCACGCCCGGCACCTCGAGCAGGCTCACGATCCCGCGGCCGTCCGGCGCGGTGCGCAGGAACTCGCGGGTGTCGATCTCGGGTTCCCCGAAGAACCGGTCGGCACCCTTGTCGGCGAAGGTCACGAGCTCGCGGAGGATCACCCCGGCGGTCTGCTTCGACAGGCCGCCCAGCTCCGCGAGTTCCGCCTTGCCCTGGTCGCTCACCAGGTACGTGAGCACGGCGCGCAGGTCCGAGAGGTCGACGAGCGGCAGCCCGGCACGCTCGGCGTGGTGGAAGACCAGTCCGAGCGAGGACTCCTGCGTCGCGTTCAGGCCGAGCACCTTCGACAGCAGCAGCGGGCCGAAGCCGGAGACCGTCGCGCGGATCGGTACCCCGGTGCCCTGCCCGCCGAGCGAGTAGAACTCAACCTGGCTCGCCGTGCCCTGCCACCGCTGGCCGATCGCCTCGGTCCGGGCGAGGAGCTTCGCGTTCGGCGCACCGGCCTCGGCGAGTCCGGAGAGGTCGCCCTTGACGTCGGCCGCGAACACGGGCACGCCGTTCGCGGCGATCTGCTCGGCGAGCAGCTGGAGCGTCCGGGTCTTGCCGGTGCCGGTCGCGCCGGCGACGAGGCCGTGCCGGTTGAGCATGCCGAGTGGGATCCGGACCTGGACGTCCGGCAGCGGGACGCCGTTGACGAGGGCCCCGAGCTCGAGTGCGGTGCCCTCGACCGCGTAGCCGGCGCGGATCGCCTCGACCGCGTCGGCGCCGAGCGGTCCGGTCGCCGGTACCTGCGGGTGGTCGGGGGGCGACGTGGGGTCGGTGGTCGACACCGGATCGGCGGCCGACGTGGGGCCGGTGGTCGACACCGGATCGGTGGTCGCGTCGGGCACCGTCCGGCCGGGAGGCACGGTGCCCGTCCCACCCGTCGGCCCGGCCGTCGACGCGGTCGCGTCCGCGGCCGTGGTCGCCTCGTCCGCTCGGCTCGCAGCCGGGGCCGCGGTCCCCTCGCCCGCCCGGCGCACGTCCGGGGCCGCGGTCCCCTCGGTCGCTCGACCCAGCGCGGCGGCGAGCTCCTCGGCCCGTCGAGCTGCCTCGTCGGCCAGCCGTCGCGCCTCCTCGGCCGCTGCCTGCGCCGCTGCTGCCGCTGCCCGTGCCTGCTCCACCGCGTCGGTCATGTCCGCAGCATACGGACGGACGCGCTCACCGGTCCGGTGACGTCTCGCGGGGCCGATCCGGTGCGGGCTCGGACGACGGAGTCGACGTCGTCCGACAGCGGGTTCGTCGTACGACCGCGCCACCGCTGCACGTTCCCGCTCCAGCGCCCCCACCGCTCGGCCCGGCGCCAGCGGACGTCACTCCCGGGTCAGTGCGAGAGCGCCGGCACCGTCCGCGGCCGGACGACCACCCAGAGCACGATGACCGCCACGGCCGCCGTGCACGCCAACACGCCCGCCATCGGC
>CAJYIG010000059.1 GCA_913774725.1 uncultured Curtobacterium sp.
CGGCGGAACCGCGAGCACCGACGGCCCGGTCACCCTCAAGGTCTGGACCGGCTTCACCGGCGGCGACCGCCCCGGCTACGCCACGATCGTGAAGGACTTCGAGAAGGCCCACCCCGACATCAAGGTCGACATGACCGTCCAGCCGTGGGACACCATCCAGCAGAAGCTGCCCTCGGCGTGGCTGACCGGCCAGGGTCCGGACGTCGCGGCGGTCAGCTCCGACCCGAACGCCGTCGCGCAGTACGTGAAGACGAACTCGGTGCTCCCGATCACGATGACCGGGAGCGGGGACGGCAAGATCAACACGTCGCAGTTCGCCCCCGGCACCGTCGACGAGTTCACCTACGACGGCAAGCTCTACGGCGTCCCCGCCAACTTCGCCACGCTGAGCCTGTACTACAACAAGAAGCTCTTCCAGGACGCCGGCATCGCGAGCCCGCCGACGACGGTGCAGGAGCTGGCGGCCGACGCGAAGCAGCTGACCACCGGTGGGAAGTACGGCATCGCGCTCGCCGACAACCAGACCATCCAGATGTGGCCGGTGCTGCAGTGGCTCGAGGGCGGCGACATCGTCACGAGCAAGGGGTGCAGCGCCGTCCAGACGAAGGCCTCGCAGCAGGGCCTGGAGACCTGGGGCGACCTGGTGGCGAAGGACGGGGTCAGCCCGGTCGGCCTCACCGGTGCCGAGGCGGACTCGCTGTTCTCCGCCGGCAAGGCCGCAATGGAGATCAACGGGCCGTGGGCCGCGTCCGGGTACAAGAGCGCCGGCATCGACCTCGGCATCGTGAAGGTGCCGGTCGGCGTGGACGGCAAGTCGAGCACCCTCGGGTCCATCGCGCCGCTGTCGATCTCGGCGAAGACGAAGCACCCGGAGCAGGCCCAGCAGTTCCTGGCCTACTGGACGTCGAAGACCGCGCAGCAGAAGTTCTCGCTGCAGACCGGCTTCCCGCCGCTCCGCACCGACCTGTCGGACGACGCCGAGCTCACGGCCGACCCGACCGTGTCCGTCTTCGCCAGCCAGGTCGGCGATGCCCGCCTGTACCTGCCGCACGTCGAGAACGCCACCAAGGTCGACTCCGACGCCTACGTCCCGATGATCGGCAAGATCACCCGCGGCACGTCGGTCGCCGACGCGACGAAGGAGGCCGCGTCGACCATCGACGGCCTGACGGGCTGCAGCAAGTGACCGACCAGCTCACCGGGTCGGCCCCGTCACGCGGCGTGCGCGACGGGGCCACCGGCTCCGGGACCGGCCGGGAGGCGCGTCCCACCCGCCGCCGAGCGCGTCGCTTCCAGCCGGCCTGGCTCTTCATGGCACCGTCGCTGCTCATCCTCGGCGTGTTCGTCCTGTTCCCGATCCTTCGGTCGCTCTGGTACTCGTTCTTCGACTGGACGGTCGGCGCGGCGACGCAGCAGTTCGTCGGGTTCGGCAACTACGTGCAGCTGTCCCGCGACCCGCAGTTCTGGAACGCGCTCTGGGTGACGCTCGAGTACACCGTCGTCTCCGTCGTGCTGCTCGTCGTGCTCGGCTTCGTCGCGGCGCTGCTGCTCCAACGGGACACCCTGCTCAACCGGATCGTCCGGTCGGTGTTCTTCTTCCCGACGATCGTGTCGCTCGTCACGATCGGCCTGGTCTGGAAGTTCCTGCTCGACCCGGACATCGGGCTCGTCGGCGGCCTGACCGCACTGTTCGGGCTCCCGAGCGTCGCCTGGCTCCAGTCGACGTCGCTCGCCCTGCCGACCGTGATCCTGGTGTCGGTCTGGAAGAGCATCGGCTTCGCGATGATCCTCTTCATCGCCGGGCTCAAGGGCGTCCCCGCCGAGCGCTACGAGGCAGCGGACCTCGACGGTGCGAACCGCTGGCAGACCGTCTGGCGGATCACCCTGCCGAGCATCCGACCGACCCTGCTCTTCACGTCGATGATCCTGACGATCCAGTCGTTCCAGGTCTTCGACCTCGTCTACGTGATGACCGGCGGCGGACCCGTGTTCGCCACCGACACGCTCGTGAACCTGCTCTACCGCGACGGCTTCGTCAACTACCAGACCGGCTACGCGTCGGCCATCTCCTGGGTCCTCTTCGTGATCATCATGCTCATCTCGCTCCTGCAGCTCCGACTGTTCCGCTACGACGATGTCGACTGACGCGCTCACCCGGCGACCGCCCGTGGCGGAGCCGAACCGTGCCTCCCGGCCGGACCACGACCGACGCACCCGGCGACACGGTCGTCGGAGCGGAGCCGTCGTCACCGGCTCCGTGCTCAAGTGGGTGTACCTCGGCGTCGGGCTGGTGTTCGCGCTCGTCCCGTTCGTCTGGATGGTGAGCGGGTCCTTCCGGTCCGAGGCCGACCTGTTCGGCCACCCTGCCTCGCTGTTCCCGACGAGCATCACCCTGCACGGGTACCAGGGGGTCTGGTCGCAGCTGCCGTTCCTGCGGCTCCTGCTCAACTCCCTCGTCTTCACGGTCGTGACGACCGTGCTGACGCTGCTCTTCGACTCGATGTGCGCCTACGCGCTGGCCCGCATGCGGTTCGTCGGGCGGAACGTGGCGTTCGTGCTCGTCATCGCGACGCTGATGGTGCCGTTCCAGGTGACGCTCATCCCGGTGTTCGTCGAGCTGTTCCACCTCGGCTGGCTGAACACCTACCAGGGGCTCATCATCCCGCGGGCGACGAGTGCGTTCGGGATCTTCCTGTTCCGGCAGTTCTTCATCGACATCCCGCCCGAGCTCGACGAGGCGGCGCGCATCGACGGCGCCGGGCACTGGCGGATCTACTGGCAGGTGATCCTGCCGCTGGCGAAGCCCGCCATCGCGACCGTCGCCGTGCTCAATGGCATGGCGCTCTGGAACGACCTGCTCTGGCCCCTCGTCGTGAGCACCTCGAACGACATGCTCACGCTCCCGGCCGGACTCACGCTGTTCGGAGGTGCGCACGT
Organism: uncultured Curtobacterium sp.; assembly: GCA_913774725.1. GTDB lineage: Bacteria > Actinomycetota > Actinomycetes > Actinomycetales > Microbacteriaceae > Curtobacterium > Curtobacterium subtropicum. Next base: position 2,938 of record CAJYIG010000059.1, read on the forward strand.
CACCGACCACGCCGTGCTCCTCGCCGGCGCGGTGATCTCGCTGCTGCCGATCGCGATCGGGTTCTTCTTCGCGCAGAAGTACTTCGTCGCCGGCGTCGCCACCTCGGGGCTGAAGTGACCGGCGCTGACGTGACCGGGACGGCGGGAGCGGAACCCTTCAGCCACGGGTCGTTCGCCTGGGCCCTCGGCATCGAGGAC
>CAJYIG010000060.1 GCA_913774725.1 uncultured Curtobacterium sp.
TGACCCCGGAAGGCCTGCGCTATCTGGAAGGCGCCCGTCCGCTGCTGACTCAGCTGGAGGATCTCGAGGCCGCGGTCACCTCCGCGTGGGAGAGCGTGGACGGCGGCGACGTCGTCCTCGTCAGCCACCAGCTGCCCATCTGGACGGTGCACCGCAAGCTCGCCGGGGAGCCGCTCTGGCACGACCCCCGCAAGCGTCGGTGCGACCTGTCCAGCATCACGACCCTCGAGCGTGTGCCCGCCACCTCGTCCGGTCGCTTCACCGAGGTCGGGTACGCAGACCCCGCGCTGTCCCTGCGCGCGTCCGCGGTCGACGAAGGAGCAGTCTGATGTCCGCACGCAGCCGGATCGCCGCCGTCGCGGCCTCGGCGGTGATCGCAGCCCTGGCGCTCGCCGGGTGCTCGTCGTCGAACGACGACCTGTCGCGCCAGTACGGCAGCGGCACCACCCAGAACTACATCTCCGGCACCGGGGCGGTGACCGAGGTGGCGGCCGACGAGCGCAGCGCTCCGGTCGACTTCACGACGAAGGACACCGACGGCGACACCATCTCGGCGAAGGACCTCCGCGGCAAGGTCGTCGTGCTGAACTTCTGGTACGCCGGCTGCCCGCCGTGCCGCGCCGAGGCGAAGTACCTCAACCAGGTGCACGACCAGTACGCCGACGACGACGTGGTCTTCGTGGGCGTCAACGTCCGCGACGAAGCGGGGACCGCGGCGGCGTTCGAGCGCACCTTCGGCGTCGACTACCCGACCGTGCTCGACGCCCGCGACGGCACCGTGCAGCTCGCCCTCTCCGGGCAGATCGCCCCGAACGCCGTCCCGGCGACGATCGTCCTCGACAAGCAGGGCCGCGTGGCCGCCCGCGTCCTCGGTGCGATCGACGGCAAGAGCATCCTGCAGACCCTGGTCGGCGACGAGCTCGACGGCAAGGCGTCCTGACCCGTGCCCGGCAACCCCTTCGCCGACGCGATCCTGAGCGGCCAGATGCTGGTGGCGCTGCCCGTCGCCGCCCTGGCGGGGCTCGTGTCGTTCCTGTCCCCGTGCGTGCTCCCGCTCGTGCCGGGGTACCTGGGGTACGTCGGCGGGATCGCGGAGGGCGGCCAGCGCCGGGGTCGGGTCGTGCTCGGCGTCGTGCTGTTCGTGCTCGGCTTCACCGCGGTCTTCGTCGCGTACACGACGGTGTTCGGTGCCCTCGGGTTCTGGCTCGTCCGGTGGCGTGACCTCATCACCCAGGTGCTCGGGCTCGTCGTGATCGCGATGGGTCTGGTCTTCATCGGACGCTTCACCTTCCTGCAGCGCACGATCAAGCCGTCGTGGACGCCCGCGACCGGGCTCGTCGGGGCACCGCTGCTCGGCATCGTGTTCGGCCTCGGCTGGACCCCGTGCCTCGGCCCCACGCTCGCCGCGATCAACCTGCTCAGCGTGCAGTCGGGCAGCGCCTGGCAGGGCATGTGGCTCGGTGTCGCGTACTGCCTGGGGCTCGGTGTCCCGTTCGTCCTCGTGGCGCTCGGCGCCGGGTGGGCGACCGGGGCGATCCGGGTCGTCAAGCGCCACATGCGCACCGTCAACATCATCGGAGGAGCGATCCTGATCGTCATCGGTCTGCTCATGGTCACCGGCATCTGGTCGGCCGTCATGTCGAGCCTCGGGGCGGTGATCCAGAGCTTTGTCCCCGCGGTCTGAGCACGACGCCACCCCCGAGCGACCCGACGTCGAGCGCGTTGCCGTGGAAGAGACGACCTCGGGCGCCGACCCGATGCGCCCGTCCGACCACGTCGACAGCGCCGCTCCGGTGGCGACCGGCGACGACGGACCGACGCAGCCGAAGCTCGGCCTCGTCGGCTACGTCCGCTTCTTCTGGCGCCAGCTGACGAGCATGCGCACGGCGCTCTTCCTCCTCATGCTCCTGGCGCTGGCGGCGATCCCGGGCTCGCTCGTGCCGCAGCGCACCGCCGACCCCAACGGTGTGGTGCAGTACAAGGCGGACCACCCGCAGCTCTTCCCGGTGCTCGACACCCTGCAGGTCTTCGACACCTACACCTCGGTGTGGTTCTCCGCGATCTACCTGCTGCTGTTCGTCTCGCTCATCGGGTGCATCGTCCCGCGCACGAAGCACCACTGGCAGGCGCTGCGGACGCGACCGCCGAAGACCCCGGTGCGCCTCGGCCGACTCGCCGGCTACCGGTCCGTCCCCGTCGAGGCGGACGCGACCACGAGCCTCCCGTCCGTCGACGACGCCGTGAGCCGTGCGGCGACCCTGCTCAAGCGGTCCGGGTACCGGGTCGAGCGCTTCGGGGACTCGGTGAGCGCGGAGCGCGGCTACCTGCGCGAGACCGGCAACCTCGTCTTCCACGCGGCGCTCGTCGGCGTGCTCGTGGCGGTCGGCCTCGGTGGCGGGTTCAGCTACACGGGGCAGCGCCTGCTCGTCGAGGGGCAGACGTTCTCGAACGTCCTCGGCTCGTACGACTCCTTCAACCCGGGCCGCTGGTTCCGCCAGACCGACCTGCAGGGCTACAACCTGACCCTCGACAAGTTCACGACGACCTACGAGGAGAAGAACCTCGACGCCCTCGGGCAGGCCCTCGACTACTCGGCGACGGTGACCAGCCAGGAGAAGGGCCAGGCTCCGAAGACCAGTCGCATCGGCGTGAACGACCCGCTGTCGGTCGGCGGGACGAACGTGTACCTGCTCGGCAACGGCTACGCGATGCAGGTCACGGTCCGCGACGGCAAGGGGAACGTGGCGTTCCAGGACGTCGTGCCGTTCCTGCCGGAGGACGCGAACTACACGTCGACCGGCGTCATCAAGGTGCCGGACGCCTCGCCGTCGCAGCTCGGCATGGTCGGGTTCTTCTACCCGACCGCGTCGAAGCTGTCGACCGGCGCCTTCGCCAGCGCCTACCCGGACGCGCAGAACCCGCTCCTGACGCTCCAGGTGTACCGCGGCGACCTCGGCCTCGACAGCGGTGTCCCGCAGAGCGTCTACTCGCTCGACACCAGCGGCCTCGAGCAGATCGCCGGGCGACAGTCGGAGACCGCCAGCATCGAGCTGAAGCCCGGGCAGACGAAGACCCTGCCGGACGGCACCGGCTCGATCACCTTCGACGGCGTGAAGCGCTACGTCTCGCTCGACGTGCACCACGACCCGTCGCAGCTGTTCGTCGCCGGGTTCGCGGTGCTCGCGGTGCTCGGCCTGCTCACGTCGTTGTTCGTGCCCCGTCGCCGCGTGTGGGTGAAGGCCGTCCCGCGCCGTGGTGCGGAGCACGGCGAGTACGACCTCGAGTACGCCGGTCTCGCGCGCGGCGAGGACCCCAACCTCGAGCGCGCCGTCGACGACATCGCCAAGAGGCACCTGTCGGACCTCGGAGTTAGGATCCCCTCGTGAACCCGGACATGACGACCAACCTCGCGACCTACTCGGTCGTCCTGACGTACTCCGCGATGGCGGTCTACGTCATCGCGTTCATCTCCTTCGCGCTCGACATGGCCAAGCGGTCCGGCCAGGTGGCGGCCGGTGCCGCCGCCCCCGCAGCCGCCGAACGCACCGTCGCGACGGTGCAGGGTGGCACGGTCGTGCTCGAGAAGGTCGACACCGACCGGGGCCGCTCCGGCGGTGGCGGCACGAAGTTCGAGCGCGTCGGCATGGCCATGACGATCCTCGCGCTCGTGCTGCACGTCGGCGCGACCGTCCTGCGCGGCATCGCGGCCGACCGTGTGCCGTGGGGCAACATGTTCGAGTTCTCGCTCACCGGTACGGCGCTCATCACGCTGATCTTCCTGCTGGTGCAGTTCTGGCAGAACCTGAAGTTCCTCGGCGTGTTCATCACGGGGCTCACGATCATCCTGCTCGGCATCGCGACCGTGAACTACTGGGTGCCCGTCGTCCCGCTGCAGCCCGCACTGCAGTCGTACTGGCTCGTCATCCACGTCTTCGTCGCGATCGCGGGCACGGGCTTCTTCGCCCTCGGCGCCGGACTCGCCGTGGCGCAACTGGTGCAGACCTACCGACAGGGCCGCCCGGTGTCCAGGCAGCTCCGCTTTATGGAGACGCTGCCCGACGCCGAACGGCTCGAGGTCCTGACCTACCGCGTGCTGCTCGTCGGCTTCGTGCTCTGGACCTTCACGCTCATCGCGGGTGCGATCTGGGCCGAGCGCGCCTGGGGTCGGTACTGGGGGTGGGACACCAAGGAGGTCTGGACCTTCATCATCTGGGTCGTCTACGCCGGGTACATCCACGCCCGTGCGACCCGCGGCTGGCGCGGCGCGCGGTCGTCCTGGCTGGCGCTCATCGGCTTCGCCGCCGTGATGTTCAACTTCTCCGTCGTGAACGTCTTCTTCAAGGGCCTGCACAGCTACTCGGGCCTGTGAGCCCGGCCGGGCGTCCTCGACGCGACCGGCACGACGGACGGGAGGCGCGG
>CAJYIG010000061.1 GCA_913774725.1 uncultured Curtobacterium sp.
AGCAGGTCGTGCCCGCTCGGGGGTCGGGACAGGAGGGCGGGACCTCGGGGGAGCGACGAGCGGGCGGAAGCGGGCAGGGCGACCGTGTGATCAGCACGGGAAAGGCCCGCTCGCGGGGACGGCAGGAGCTGCAGCTCGGCGTCGCGGGGGCGTGGCACCACGGGCGCTCGGAAGGGCTCCCGGGGAGTCGGACCCGTGTCCGTCCGGGGCAGTCAGCGTCAGCGTGCGGGGGAGAGCGCTGCGAGCCGCGTGGCTGCCTCGGCGAGCACGTCACGTCGCTTGCAGAAGGCGAAGCGCACGAGCGACCGGTAGCCCGCCGCTCGCTCGGGTCGGACGAACGCCGACACCGGGACGCCCACCACGCCGGCGAGCTCGGGGAGGCGGAGGCAGAACGCGCGGGCGTCGTCGTACCCGAGCGGTGCGGTGTCCGCCAGGACGAAGTAGCCCCCGTCGGGACGCATCACGTCGAAGCCAGCGGAACGGAGTCCGGCCGCGAGCAGGTCGTGCTTCTCGGAGAGCTCGCGGGCGATGCCGTGGAAGACCTCGTCGGGCAGTCGGAGTCCGGTCGCGACCGCGGGCTGGAACGGGGCACCGTTCACGAACGTCAGGTACTGCTTGACCGAGACCACGGCCTCGACGAGCGCGGGGGCAGCCGTGAGCCAACCGACCTTCCAGCCGGTGGTGCTGAAGGTCTTGCCAGCACTCGAGATCGTGATCGTCCGGTCCGCAGCGCCGGGCAGGGTCGCGACGGGGACGTGCGTGGTGCCGAAGGTCAGGTGTTCGTAGACCTCGTCCGTGACGACGAGGGCGTCGTGGCGCTCGGCGAGATCGAGCACGGTCGCCAGGACCTCGCGGGGGAGCACCCGGCCGGTGGGGTTGTGCGGCGTGTTCAGGAGCACGATCCGCGTGCGGTCGGAGAAGGCGGCACGCAGGGTGCCCTCGTCCGGCAGGAAGTCCGGAGCGGTGAGGGGGACCGTCACGTGCGTGCCCCCGGCGAGACGGATCAGCGCGCCGTAGGCGTCGTAGAAGGGTTCGAAGGTGACCACCTCGTCGCCGGGTTCGACGAACGCGAGCAGCGTCGCGGCGAGGGCTTCGGTCGCGCCCGCGGTGACGAGGACCTCGCGGTCCGGCTCGACGGACAGGCCGTACCAGTGGGCCTGGTGCTCCGCGATCGCCTCGCGGAGCTCGGGCGCCCCGCGGCCGGGCGGGTACTGGTTCACCCCGCGGCGGATCGCCTCGACCGCGGCGTCGAGCACCTCGACCGGGCCGTCCTGGTCGGGGAATCCCTGTCCGAGGTTGATCGCTCCGGTCGCCGCAGCGAGTGCGCTCATCTCGGCGAAGACCGTCGGGGCGGGGACGCCGTCGGGGCCGAGCAACATCGCCCCCTCAGCTGCGCGGAGCCAGGGTCCGGTGCGGTGCATGGTGGGTCCCTCCGGTGCGCCGGGCGCAGATCGACGCCCTGGAGGACCCCAACCTAGTAGGACGGCGCAGTGGCCTGGCCTCGGCACGTCACGATCCGTCGCGGGACCGGGAGCACGTCCACAGCCCACGCATAAGATCGCCATAGGTCGCTTGCAGCCCCGCCAGGAGCACCGCACAGGTGGACGCGGAAGACTGCAGGAGCTTGAAAGGAGCACGTCCAGCATGACCGACACCACGCCTCACGGCCAGGGCGACGAGAACCGCCCCCAGGACACCGACCACCGGGCCGCAGCCGAGGACGCCTCGCGCGACACCTCCGGTGAGGGCACGTCGACGCAGGACGTCTCCGGGCAGCCCGCCGACCGCCGAGCGGACCACGACCACACCGACGTGATCGACCACGCCCACGCCGACGAGACCGACGTCATCCCCACGGGGACCGACACCGCGACGGACCGCTACACCGCCCCGTACCCGACCATCGACGGTGACAGCAGTGGGTCCGATCATCAGGCCAGCCCCTACGGCTCCGACAACGCGCACCACGGGCAGGCGGCGGCGAGCGCTTCCGGTCAGGGTCAGTACGGCCAGGGCCAGCAGTACGGCCAGAGCCAGAGCCAGTACGGCCAGAGCCAGCACCAGTACGGCCAGAGCCAGCACCAGTACGGCCAGAGCCAGCACCAGTACGGCCAAGACCAGTACGGCCAGAGCCAGACCCCGTACGGCCAGAGTCAGAGCCCGTACGGCCAGGAACAGGGTCAGTACGGCCAGGGCCAGTACGGCCAGGGCCAGAGCGAGTACGGCCAGAGCCAGTACGACCGTCCCCGGTACGGCGAGTACGCACAGGGCACGTCGCAGTACGCCGCCCCGCAGAGCGCGTCGTACCCCGGGTCCGCCCAGGCGCCCTCGTCCGCCAGCGCCTTCGGCGACGTCGACGGCTCGAACCAGCGCAACGGCCACTACTTCGGCGGTGCCGCCGCCGGCGCAGCGACCGGGAGCGCCGCGGGCGCCGCCACGAGCACCGACGGCAGGAACGGCCGCAACAAGCTCGTCCTGCCGATCGTCGCGGGCCTGGTGCTCGCCGGCCTGGTCGGTGGTGGTGCAGGCTGGGCCGCGGGAGCGTCCCAGACCGGCACGACCGTGATCGGATCGGGCTCGTCGCAGAGCGGCGGCAACCTCACGGTCAACGACTACAACAACGCCACCGTCGTGACCGCCGTCGCCGCGCAGGCCACGCCGTCGGTCGTGACGATCAACGTGTCGTCCGGCTCCGCGGGCGGCACCGGTTCCGGCGTCTTCTTCACGAAGGACGGCTACATCGTCACGAACACCCACGTGGTGACCCTGGACGGTGACAGCGCGAACGGCACCATCACGGTGACGACGTCCGACGGCAGGATCTACCCGGCGAAGCTCGTCGGCACGGACCCGACGGTGGACCTCGCGGTCATCAAGATCGACGCGACCGGCACCAAGCCGATCTCGTTCGCGGACTCGTCCGACCTCAACGTCGGCGACACCGCGGTCGCGATCGGTGCGCCGCTCGGCCTGTCGAACACCGTCACCGACGGCATCGTCTCGACCCTCAACCGCAGCATCCAGGTCGCCTCGAGCGCCCCCAACCAGGGCGGCGACTCGAACGAGGGCGGCAACGGCGACAGCCCCTTCGAGTTCCCGGGCAACGGAGGGTCGTCCACCTCCACGACGGTCTCGCTGCCCGTGATCCAGACCGACGCGTCGATCAACCCCGGCAACTCGGGTGGTGCCCTGCTCGACTCGAAGGGCAAGCTGATCGGCATCAACGTCGCCATCGCGAGCGCCGGCAGCTCGCAGTCGTCGGACTCGCAGTCCGGCAGCATCGGTGTCGGGTTCGCCATCCCGTCGAACCTGGTGGAGCGCGTCGCGAACGAGATCCGTGAGAACGGTTCCGCCACGCACGGTCTGCTCGGTGCCACCGTCGGTGACGCCTCCGAGGACGCGAACGCCACCCAGACGGGCGCGCTCATCAAGTCGGTGTCCTCCGGTGGGGCGGCGGCGAACGCCGGTCTGCAGAAGGGCGACGTCGTGACGAAGATCGGCTCGGCGTCGGTGGCGGACGCCACCGACCTGACCGCGCAGGTCCGCTTCTTCGCCGGTGGTGCGAAGACGACGATCACCTACATCCGCGACGGTCAGACGCGCGAGGCCGACGTCACGCTCGGGACGTACAAGAGCTGACGCGACGGACGACGGACGGGAGGCGCGGTGCCGGCTGGCACCGTGCCTCCCGTCCGTCGTGTGGTGCTCGTCCGCCGACGGGCGCGTCCGGCCGCACGGCCGTGACGCAGGTGGGCGCTCCTGCCGCTTGATAGGCTCATGGCTGCTCTCCGGGGCAGTGCCGGTCCGCGGTGCGCTCCGCGCACCAGCCACGACCCCGAGGACCGCATGCAGACAGACGGACAGCCCCTGCCGGGGGTCTCGTACGTGATGCCGGTGCTCAACGAGGTCACCGAGGTGCGTGCCGCGGTCGAGCAGGCTCCCGTCCGCGGCACGCACCACGGTGACCTCGTTGAGG
>CAJYIG010000062.1 GCA_913774725.1 uncultured Curtobacterium sp.
TCATCACCGGTGTCGGTGTCGAGAAGACCGTCCGACCCTCACCATCCACGAACGCGATCGATCCGGCGGGTCCGTCCTCGACCTGCAGGCCGGGCGCGTGGACCTTCCACCGGTACACCGGGTGTGACGATGTCGGAGCGGCGTCGAGGATCAGCGACTCCTTCACCCCGGCCGGGTACACCTGGTACGTCATGTCCGTGCCCGGGAGCACGTCGTCGTAGGCAACCCCGTGCGATGCCGTCGCACCGGGCTGATCCGACGCATCGACCTGGTCCGCGGTGGGATGGTGTGCGTCTGCGTCCCGTTCCCCGACGAGCTGGAACGACACCGACGCGCCCGTCGTCGAGGACGTCACCGAGTAGTCCGGCTGGTTCGAACCGGTCGACGCCGCGAACTCGGGCTGCAGCGGGTGGTCCTGGACTGCGTACCCTCCGTCGTCCGTCTCCGACACCTTCGACGAGACACTCACCCAGTGCCCGGAGTCGTCCTTCACGTTCAACGGCACACGGGAGAGCTCCGCGACCTTCGTGCCGTTCGGGTTCGTCCAGGTGTTCTGGTACGTCGACCGCGACGTCAGCTCCGCCCCCTTCGCGATCCCCGTCGTCGACGCACCCGCCGCCGGGTCCTGCGCTGCCGGAGCGGGGTCGTCCGGGTCACCCGTCGGGGTGGCCCTCGTCCGCAACGACGCGGGCGCCTGCAACCCGTCGGCCGACAGCGCCGAACCGGCGTGCACGTCGTCGGACTGCGACGTCGCCAACGCCGGCACGTCGGCCGGTGACTCGTGTGACACCGTGTCTGCCTGCGCGGGCACCGCGACCAGCAGCTCAGCCACCAACGCGATCGTCATGGTCACCGACGCGAGCGTCCCGGCTCGCGCTACCCGTCCCCGCATGGGACTCCCCTACTGCTCCGACCGGTTCGACACCGGCCCTGCTCCGCTCCCCTGGGAGAACGAAGACTGAGCGTAGGAACAGCGACACCCAGCCGGACCATCGGTTCTGCCCCCCGTTCGGGGACGATGGGACGACCGGGGTACGGGCACGATCTGCCGCGCTGCGTGGACACGCCGACGAGCGAGAACCACTTCCGGCGTGGAACCGCTTCCGGGGTACGGCGTACAGGTGAGGCTTCACACAGGAAGCCGCCCCTCAGTGGGGAGTGGGGCGACGCCGGTCAGTTCGAACCGGAGTCACCCCGTGCCTCACCCGTCCTTGTCGACGTAGTGGCCGGTCTCGCCGGTCGGGGTCGGCTCGGCCTCGCCGGGGATGTCCGACTCGACGTACTCGCCCTCGTCCGCGCCGCCAGCACCCTGGGGCCGCGCCTCACCGGGGATGTCGCTGGAGACGAACTCACCGGCGGGCTCGTGCGACTCGACGTGGTGCTCGCCGGGGATCTCGCTGTCCGTGAAGGCTCCGGCGCGGGTGTCGACGCCGTCCGCTCGTCCCTCGTCGCCGCGAGCCTGCTCGTGCTTGCCTGCCATGTTCCGACCTCCGTCGCTCGTGTTCCTGGCTGTGACGCGAGTGTGCCCGTGACGACTGGACGCCGCCCGAGTCTCGAGAGCGGGGCCGGGTGTTGCGTCGAGGCATGCACCGCAGCACACGTTCGTCCATCGTTCTCGCGAGCACCGTGGTCGTGCTCGCCCTCGCGCTCACCGGCTGTTCGTCGGGCGGTTCGGACACGGCGCCGACGGCCACCGAGACCGTGACGGCCTCGGCCACCGCGTCGTCGTCCCCGTCGACTGCGTCGGCGGCACCGTCCTCGTCGTCGGCCCCGTCCTCGTCGTCGGCGTCGGGTGGATCGGCGGCTGGCGGGTCCGGCGGCGACGGTGGCCGGTGTGCCACCGAGTCGCTCACGGGCAGCATCGAGTCCGGCAGCGGTGGCGCTGCCGGCAGCACGTACGTTCACCTCGCGCTTCGCAACACCGGCTCCACGACCTGCACGCTGCAGGGCTGGCCCGGGGTCTCGTTCGTCGGCGGCGGCTCGGGTGAGCAGATCGGGGCGGCGGCCACCCGCGACGAGGCATCGGCGCACCCGACCGTGACGCTCGCACCCGGCGCAGCCGCCGTCGCGCCGCTGAAGATCACCCAGGCGGAGAACTACCCGACGGCGAAGTGCGACCCGGTGGCCGCGGACGGGTTCCGCGTGTACCCGCCCGGGTCGACCGAGTCGCTGTTCGTGCGCGACTCCGGGGTCACCGCGTGCCGGTCGACCGATGCGGGTCTGCTGAGCGTGCAGGGGCTCGTGCCCGAGGGCCAGGCCGCGGACTGAGTCAGCAGTACGAGGGGGCGTGCACGACCTCGAGCACCTCGGTGCCCAGGGTCCGCAGGGCCTCGACCACCGCGAGCCGCCGTTGCAGCGTCGCGTCGTCGAACGTCACCGTCACCGCGTAGCTCACCGACGAGCCCGGTCCGCGCAGGATGCCCGCCTCGGCCCGCACCCCCGTCGACGACCCCGTGACGACGACCGCCTGCAGGCCGTGGTCGAGCGCCCGGTGCGCGAGCGGGTCCAGGCCGAAGGCGCCGGCGACCAGGCTGAGGTCGCTCGCCAGCGAGAGCCACCCGAGCACCCGGTTCGACACCGGTTCGTCGACGACCTCGCCGAGCGCGAGACCGCGCATGAGCCACGCGAGCTCTCCCGCCGGCGCGACCGAGGCATCGGGAGCGTCGTCGGGGCCCCGGCGGTCCCGGACCCGGTCGATCAGCGCGGTCCGCTCGATGCCGAGCGCCTCGGCACGCTCGCGCACGGCGTCGATACCGACGGCGGAGAGCAGCGCGTTCGTGGCCCAGGCGTCCGCCGAGGCCCCGACGAGCGTCGCGAGGTCCGGGACCTGCATGGTCGACTCCTGCAGGAACTGCCACAGACCGGCGCCGGTCGCGGTGTCCCGGGCCATCCGCTGCAGCCGGTCGCCGTGCAGGCGGCCGTCCTCCAGCTGGGCGGCCGTCTCGATCAGGAGCAGCACCCGGCCGAGGCTCGCCACCGGCTGCACGAGTGTGTCGTCCACGGCGAGCAGGGCCTTGCCGGTCGAGGTGTCGATGACCGAGGCACTGACGGACGCGCCGTCCCGTGCCAGCGCACCCAGTGCCTCCAGGCCGGCACTGAACCGCTCGTCCGCACCCCCGCGGTGGCGGCCACGCACGCGGACGGCGGGACGGACCGGTGTCGGCCCCCCGCTCCGCGCTCGGCTCGGACGACGGAGCCGCGTCCGGCTCGGTCATCACCAGATCGCGACGCGCTCGGCGGGGTCGAGGTACATCGCGTCCGACTCGGTGACGCCGAAGGCCTCGTAGTAGCCGTCGATGTTCCGCACGATCTGGTTGCAGCGGAACTCGTTCGGCGAGTGCGGGTCGATGCTCAGCAGACGCGCTGCCTCCTCCGGGCGGATCGCCATCCGCCAGGCCTGCGCCCAGCTGAGGAAGAAGCGCTCGGCACCGGACAGGCCGTCGACGACCGGCGGCTCCTGGCCGTCGAGCGACAGCAGGTACGCCTTCCACGCGATCGACAGCCCGCCGAGGTCGCCGATGTTCTCGCCGATGGTCAGCGCACCGTTGACGTGTCCGTCCGGGACCTCGGTCGGCACGAGCGCGTCGTACTGGGCGATGAGGGCCTTCGTGCGCTCCTCGAACGCCTGACGGTCGGCCTCGGTCCACCAGTTCTGCAGGCGGCCGTCGCCGTCGTACTGCGAGCCCTGGTCGTCGAAGCCGTGACCGATCTCGTGCCCGATGACGGCACCGATCGCACCGTAGTTCGCGGCCGCGTCACGCGAGGCCTCGAAGAACGGGAACTGCAGGATCGCCGCGGGGAACACGATCTCGTTGAAACCCGGGTTGTAGTACGCGTTGATCGTCTGCGGGGTCATGAACCACTCGTCGCGGTCGATCGGCTTGCCGATCTTGCCGAGCTCCCGGTCGACCTGGAAGCTCGCGGCGGCCCGGACGTTGCCGACCAGGTCGTCGGGGCTGACCGACAGGGCCGAGTAGTCGCGCCACTTCACCGGGTACCCGATCTTCGGCGTGAACTTGTCGAGCTTGTCGAGGGCCCGGGCGCGGGTCTCGTCGGTCATCCAGTCGAGGCCGGTGATGCTCTGCCGGTACGCCTCGACCAGGTTGGCGACGAGGTCGTCCATCTCGGCCTTCGACGTCTCGTCGAAGTGCTCCTGCACGTAGATGCGGCCGACCGCCTCGCCCATCGCGCCCTCGACCAGCGAGACGCCGCGCTTCCAGCGCTCGCGCTGCTTCGGGGCGCCGGTGAGCGCCGTGCCGTAGAACGAGAAGTTCGTCGCGGACATCGCGCTCGTCAGGTACGCCGCCGAACCGCGGATGACCTGCCAGCGCAGCCAGTCCTTCCACGCGTCGAGCGGCTGCGAGCGGAGGAGCTCCGCGAGCCCGGTGATGAACGACGGCTCGCGCACGACGACGGTCTCGAACGCGCCGGCCGGCGCACCGATCGCCTGCCACCACAGGTGCAGGTCGGCGCCGTTCGCCAGCGCCGTCACCTCGTCCCAGGTCATCTTGTTGTAGGTCTTCTGGCTGTCGCGGGTGGTGACGTTGTCCCAGTGCACCGCGGCGAGCGCCGTCTCCAGCGCGATGACGGCCTCGGTGCTCTGCCCCGCGTCGGCGAAGCCCGCCAGCGGGAACATCGACGCGACGAACTCGCGGTACTTCGCGCGGATGTCGGCGAAGCGCTCCTCGCGGTAGTACGACTCGTCCGGCAGCCCCAGGCCGGACTGCTCGAGGAACACGACGTACGACTCCGGGTCACCCGGGTCGTTGTCGACGAAGAGCTGGATGAACCCGGGCAGGCCCAGGCGCTCGAAGCGCCCGACCATCGCGATGACGTCGTCGGTCGTCTCGACGGCGTCGATCTCGCCGAGCAGCGGGTCGATCGGACCGGTGCCGAGAGCCTCGAGCCGCTCCTCGTCGGTGAAGGACGTGTAGAGGTCCCCGACCTTGCGCTCCTCGGTGCCGGGCTCGGCCTGCTGCGAGCGCTCGACGATCTCGCGCACGGCGACCTCGGCGTCCTCGGCGAGCACCGTGAACGAGCCGTACCGGGCCTTGTCGTCGGGGATCGGCGTCTCGGCGATCCACGTCCCGTTGACGTGCCGGTAGAGGTCGTCCTGCGGGCGGACGTCCGGGTCGAGCTCGTCGGTGTGGATCCCTGAGGGGCGTGCGACGTCGGTCATGCGCTCCACGATAGCCACCGGCTCCCGGCCGGTGCAGAGGCCGGGACACCCTGGCTGCGGCACCGGGGTTCGTGACCCGCGCCGAGATCGTGCAGAGTGCAGGCATGAGTGACCGCACCGCGACGGCGAAGGGGCTGCGGCCGGGCGCCGTCGGCCTGGTCGGCAGCATCGTCGTCGGGCTGTCGTCGACCGCGCCGGCGTACAGCCTGGCCGCGAGCCTCGGCCTGGTCGTGGCGAGCGGGGGCGTGCTGCTGGCCGGGGTCAAGGCGCCGGCCGTCCTGCTGCTCGCGTTCGTCCCGATGTGGATGATCGCGGTCGCCTGCAGGGAGCTGAACCGTCTCGACCCGGACTGCGGGACCACCTTCACGTGGGTGACCCGAGCGTTCGGGCCGGTCGCCGGGTGGATGGGCGGTTGGGGCATCATCGCCGCGGACGTCATCGTCATGGCGAACCTGGCGCAGGTCGCCGGTTCGTACGGGTACACGTTCGTCGGGGCGGTCATCGACGACCCAGCGATCGCAGCACTCGGTGACGACGTGCTCTGGTCCACCGTCGCCGGCGTCGCGTGGATCGCGGTCATGACCGTCGTGTGCCACCTCGGCGTCGAGGTCTCGACCCGGCTGCAGGTGGGGCTCCTCGCCGTCGAGGTCCTGGCGCTGCTCGTCCTCACCGGCGTCGCTGCGACGCGGGTGCTCACGGGCACCGGGACGCCGACGTCGACCACCCCCTCGCTCGCCTGGCTCTGGCCGAGCGGCATGGACCTCGGGTCGGTCGTGGCCCCGGCGATGCTCACCGCACTGTTCATCTACTGGGGTTGGGACACCGCGCTCTCGCTCAACGAGGAGACGACCGATCCGCGCCGGACACCGGGCCGGGCAGCGGTCACGAGCACCGTCCTCCTGCTGGTCGGCTACGTCCTCGTCGCGACCGCCACGATCGCCTTCGCCGGGGTGGGGACGGACGGCATCGGGCTCGGGGCACCGGGCAACGCCGACGACGTCTTCGCGGCGATCGCTCCCACGCTGTTCGGCTCGTCGGTCCTCGGGCACGCGGCCACGGCGCTGCTCGCCTTCGCGATCCTCACGTCGGCAGCGGCGTGCACGCAGACGACGATCCTGCCGACCGCCCGGACGGCGCTCTCGATGGCCTCGCACGGGGCGCTCCCCTCGCGCTTCGCCCGAGTGCACGAGCGGTTCCGCACCCCGACCTGGTCCACGTGGGGGATGGGGATCGCCTCGGCCGGCTGCTACGTGCTCTGCACGATCGTGTCGGGCGACCTGCTCACGGCGCTCATCGGCTCGGTCGGGCTCCTGATCGCCTTCTACTACGCGCTCACCGGGTTCGCGTGCGTCTGGGTCTTCCGGAGGACCCTGCTCGACAGTGCGCACGACCTGGTCGTGCGCGGGGTCCTCCCGTTCGTCGGCGGAGCATCGCTGGCCCTGACGTTCGCCTACGGGCTCGCGCAGTTCGCCCGCCCCGACTGGCTGCAGGACGACAGCGGCCACGACGTCACCGTGTTCGGGATCGGCGCGGTCGCCGTGGTGGGTGTGGGTTCCCTCGCCGTGGGCATCGTCCTGATGGTGCTCTGGCGCTTCCGGTCCCCGTCCTTCTTCGCCGGACGGACGGCGCAGGACGGACCGGCGGCGCACGACGCTGCCGTCGGTCTCGACGACGCAGCCGAGCACGGAGCACGCTGATGGCTACAGTCGTGTCGTGAGTGTTCGTCGTCGCGCATCGCGCGTGGTGTCCATCGGGGTGGTCGCGGCCCTGGCCGCATCGTTGACCGGGTGTGGTGAGGGGTCCGGTGTCGACGCCGACTACGCGAAGATCTGCCGCGACAACGCGACGCAGAAGCGTCTGCCGGACGACGACTGCAACAACCACGGCGGCACCGCCGGCTGGTACTACCTGCCCGTCAGCAGCAACCGCAGCACGACGGTCCCCGCAGTGGGCGAGAAGGTCTCCGGCGGAACGAGCTCGCTGCCGTCGGGGAAGACCGCGAAGTCCGGGATCTCGTCGCGCGGCAGCTCGGTGTCGAAGGGCGGGTTCGGCGGCTCGGGCGAGCACGGCGGGTTCGGCGGCTGATGGAGCGGGTCGAGTTCGCCCCGCGGTCCGACTGGCGGCGGAAGATCCAGCAGACCGGACTCGTCTACTCGCACTCGGTGCGCGAGGACGGCACCGAGGTCGAGTACTGGAACGAGGGCGCCGCGTACGTCTTCACGCTCCCCGAGGTCGAGGCGCTCGAGCGGCAGACCGAGGAGCTGCACGGCATGTGCCTCGAAGCTGCGCGCTACATGGCGTCGGGCGAGCTCGGGACCCTCGGACTCACACGCGACGGCTTCGAGCTCGCCGCGTGGTCCCTCGAGCAGGCGGAGCCCGACGTCTACGCCCGCTTCGACCTGGCGTACGCCGGGGACGGCTCGCCGGCGAAGCTCCTCGAGTACAACGGCGACACCCCGACCGGCCTGATCGAGGCGTCGGTGACGCAGTGGCACTGGATGCGCGAGCGCGTCGAGTCCGGCGAGCTGCCCGCCGACACCGACCAGTGGAACGGCATCCACGAGGCGCTCGTCGCCCGCTGGCGCACGCTGCTGCACGAGTCGCTGCGGTCCGAGGACGGCGGTCGGCTGTTCGTCGCGCACTCCGACCTCGACACCGCCGGGGAGGACTGGGACACCGTGGCCTACATGCGCGACCTCGCCGGCGAGGCCGGGTGGGAGCACACCGGCATCGAGATGAAGGACATCGGCTGGCACGGCATCGCGCGGCAGTTCGTCGGGAACCAGGAGCCGGCGGGAGCGGCCCGCAGCGTCTTCACGCTGCCCGGCGACGAGCCGGGGAGCCAGTGGCCGGTCATCCGGAACCTCTTCAAGCTCTACCCGTGGGAGGACCTCGTCTCCGGGGACGACCGGGCGACCGGTGACCAGGAGTTCGGCGCGTTCCTCGTCAGTGACCGGGGCCGGCTCGGGCACTGGTACGAACCGGCCTGGAAGATGTTCCTGTCGAACAAGCTCCTGCTCGTGGCGCTCTGGCGGCTGTTCCCCGGGCACGAGAACCTGCTGCCGTCGTACGCCGACGGCCCGAACGGCATGACGGACTTCGTGGTGAAGCCGGTGTTCGGGCGCGAGGGCGACGGCATCGCGGTCCACCGAGCGGACGGGTCGGCGACGTCGAACGGCTCCGAGTACCGTCGCGCCGGCACGTCGGGTGAGCGGGTCTGGCAGCAGTACCACGAGCTCCCGGACTTCCCCGGGTCGAACGGGCACAACCACCCGGTGCTCGGGTCGTGGGTGGTGGACGGCGAGTCGTTCGGCGTCGGGATCCGCGAGTCGGACGGCCCGATCACCGACTACTGGTGCCGCTTCGCCCCGAACCTCATCAGGCAGAGCTGACCAGCCCGTCCACCTGCCCGGTGACGGAACGCTCGGCGTCGGACCGATCCCGCCGGCATCACGGTCCGGAGACCCGCATCCCCGTGCGCCGAGAAGTCGTGAAGGCGCCGACGACGATCGCCGCGGCGGCGACCGCCGACGCCCCGACGGACACCTGGACGACCCCTGCCGCATCCGGCACGATCGTCGACACCTGCAGGTCGACGAGGGACAGGTAGGGCACCCAGGCCAGCAGGACCCACGCGGTGAGCAGCACCGGGAACAGTCGTGGCAGGGCGGTGAGCCCGGCGCTCATCACGATGGTGATGATCGGCAGGATGGTCAGCGAGTAGCGGGTGTTGGG
>CAJYIG010000063.1 GCA_913774725.1 uncultured Curtobacterium sp.
CGCCGCGACGCAGACGTGCACGAGGAACGGCAGGACCTCGGGCACGGGGCCCCACTGCGCGATCCCGCCGGCGACGAGCGCGCCGATCCCGGACCCCAGCGTGAACGCCAGCGATGCCCGCCGTGCACCCGAGCCGGCGTCGGCCGTCGGGTCGTACCGGCCCTGCGAGAGCTCCTTCACCCAGCTGTTCCCGACCGCCATCGCGATGCCGACCGTCACCCCCGAGAACAGCCGTCCGGCCGCCAGGAACCCCGGCCCGAGCGGCCCGAGCGCCAGGAGTCCGCTGCCGACGACCGCGGCGCCGATGCCGACGAGCATGAGCGGTCTCCGTCCGTGCCGGTCGGACAGCGACCCGGCGACGAGCAGCGCGGGTGCGAGCCCGAGCACGTAGACGCCGAGGAAGGCGTTGACGAGCAGGGACGAGTAGTGCGCCCGCTCCTCGTACATGAGCAGCAGCGGCGAGAACTGGTTGCCGCCCCACGAGCACACGAAGACCGCACCCCAGACCATCGCCCACGGCGCCACCCGGCTCGCCGGTGCCGCGACGGACCCGGTGGTCGGGACGCTCCCGGTCGCGCCGCTCACAGCGCACCCCGGTGCGAGGCGACGTGGGTGCGGAGGACCGCGGCGTACCGCTCGGCGTCGCCGTCGTCGAGGGCGGCAGCGAGTGCGCGGTGGTCGTCGAGCGACGCCTGCAGCTGCTCCGGCCGGACCCGCATCAGCTGGTGCCGGAGCCGCTGCTGCCGGTCGGCGAGCGTCCGTGCGAACAGGACCGCGATCGCGTTCCGGGACGCCGCGATCACGGCTGCGTGGAACGCCGCGTCCCGCTCGACGAACCGGTCGACGTCGCCGTCCGCGACCGCCGCCTCCTGCTCCGCCAGCTCGGCCCGGAGGCGCGGTGCCAGTTCCGGCGCGCGGCCGTCGGTGACGACGCGGGTCGCTGCCGTCGACTCGATCGCCTCGCGCATCTCGAGCACGTCCGCCGCCTCGTTCGGCGACATCGGGCGCACGACGGCGCCCCGGCGGGCCCCGAGCAGGATGAGCTCCTCGGCCGCCAGACGCAGGAACGCCTCGTGCACGGGTGTCCGCGAGACGCCGATCTCCTGGCACAGGGCGTTCTCGCTGATCGCCGTGCCGCCGGGCAGGTCGCCGCGGATGATCGCCCGCTTGACGTGCTCGTAGGCCCGTTCGGCCGCGGGTACCTCCGTGCTGGTGTCGCTCACGACCCCCGATCCTACGCCTTGCATGCAAGCTTGCATACCGAATGCAGCGAGAACGTCACACGGTGTTCGTGACCGGATCGAGACATCCACCGGCCGCCGTCGCTACGCTGACCCTCACGTCAACGGAGACGTACCGATCAGGAGGTCACGATGGAGCGTGTCACCAGAGCCGACGACCGCGTCCACCGCCCTGCGGGGCCCTGGACGCCGACGGTCCACCGGCTGCTCGCGCACCTGCACGAGCAGGGGTTCGTCGCGGCCCCCGAACCGATCGCCGTCGGTGGGGCGGTCGAGACGGTGAGCTTCGTGCCCGGCACGGCCGGGAACTACCCGTGGAGCACCGAGATCGCGAGCGAGGCCGCCCTCGTCACCTCCGCGCGGCTGCTCCGCCAGTACCACGACGTCGCGGCGACCTACCCGCGCGACGCGACCGTCGACGTGTGGTCGCAGGCGGAACGACTGCCGGTCGAGACGATCGTGCACGGCGACTTCGCGCCGTACAACTGCGTCTACGACGGCATCGCTGCCGTCGGGCTCATCGACTTCGACACCGCGCACCCCGGACCGCGCGTGTGGGACGTGGCGAGCGCCGTCTACCGGTTCGCGCCGTTCACCACCGGACTGGTCGAGGGCAGCACCGCCCCGGGGCTCGACGAACGCCTCGACCGAGCGGCGGAGTTCTGCCGCGCCTACGGGCTCGACGACCGTTCCCGCGGGGTGCTCGTCGAGACGATGACGGCGTCGCTCGTCGCCCTCGTCACGACCATGGAGACCGAGGCCGCGGCGGGGAACCCGAAGTTCCTCAGCGACCTGGAGCACGGGCACGCGGACCTGTACCGCGCGGACGTCACGTGGATCGAGTCGCACGCCGACGCGATCCACGAGGCGGTCACCGCGGGCTGACCCCGGCGCCCAGGCGCCCCGGCGCCCCGACGGCCTGATCGCGAGACGCCGGCGTCGCCGCAGGACTCCGTCGAGTCATCGAGACGCCGCCGGATCCCGCGGCGACTCGACCGGCGCGAGGCGTCTCGCGCAGACGCCGGCGTCTCGACGTCCCGGCGACGAGACGCACGCGCCGGACGTGCACCGGGCCTCCCGGCAGCTCCCAGCGCGCACGCGGCGGACTCCGATGCTCCAGCGGGTAGGGTCGCAGGGCCATGACCGACAGCCCGGCCGACGCCACCCCGTACGAGGTCCTCGGCGTCCCCGCGACCGCCGACGACGACGAGCTCCGTCGCGCCTACCGCCGGGCCGCCCGCGAGACCCACCCGGACCTCGGCGGCGACGCCCAGCGCTTCCGCCAGGTGCAGATCGCGTGGGAGCGCATCGGGACACCGGCCGCCCGGCGAGCCTACGACGCGGGCTCGCGTGCATCGGCACCGCGGACGGCGTCCGGTCCGTCCGGCTCGTCCGTTTGGTCGCACGACGACGGCGGCGGCTTCGCGCCCCCGACCGCCCGCCGGGACTCCCGGCCGCGTGCGCGCTCGCACGGCCACCCGGGCGGTCGCTCCCGAGAGGTCTTCCTGCAGGCCGAACGCGAGTGGGTCGGCCTGGGCGACCCGATCGAGGACCCATACGACCCCGCGCTCGTCCGCTCCGCGCCGCGGCACATCCGCCGGCTGCTGGGCGAGGCGCTCGCCGAGGAG
>CAJYIG010000064.1 GCA_913774725.1 uncultured Curtobacterium sp.
CGACCGTGCTCGGGTCCTCCGGCGACCAACGGAACCCATGGGCGGCCAACAGGTGCAGCGCCGCCCAGGACACGACCGCACCGCTCGCCGTGTGCAGCGTCGCGCCGTCGCCGGCCTGCACCTCGGCGAGCAGCGCTGCGTCCGCGCGGATCACGTCCCCCATGCGCTCGACCCTACCGCCGGCCGGTGACATGCCGGATGTCCTCCGAACGACCCGCAACTGCTCCCCGCAACGACGAGTGCGCATCCCGACGCGACCGTGAGCGCCCCGAGCCCCGCGATGCCAGGATGGGCCCATGAACGACCGCGCCGGCACCCCCGCGACCGCAGACGACCTCGTCGACCTCGACGCCCTCCTGGCCGCGTACCACGAGCGTGTCCCCGACGTGTCGATCCCCGAGCAGAAGGTGGTCTTCGGCACCTCCGGCCACCGCGGGTCCTCGCTCGACACCGCGTTCAACGACACGCACATCGCCGCGATCACGCAGGCGATCGTCGAGTACCGCGCCGAGCAGGGCACCACCGGGCCGCTCTTCATCGGCCGTGACACCCACGCACTCTCCGCCCCCGCCGAGCAGACGGCACTGCAGGTCCTCGCCGCGAACGGCGTCCGGGTGCTCGCCGACGCCGAGGACGGCTTCGTCCCGACCCCGGCGCTCAGCCACGCCATCATCAAGTACAACCGCGAAGAGCACGGCGACACCGCCGACGGCATCGTCATCACGCCGAGCCACAACCCCCCGCGTGACGGCGGCTTCAAGTACAACCCCCCGCACGGCGGCCCGGCCGACAGCGACGCGACGTCCTGGATCGCCGACCGCGCGAACGCCATCATCGCCGGCGGCAACGCCGACGTCCGCCGCCAGGACGAGACCACGGCCGAGGGGTACGACTTCCTCGGCTCGTACGTCTCGGACCTCGAGCACATCATCGACATCGACGCGATCAAGCGCGCCGGCGTGAAGATCGGCGCCGACCCGCTGGGTGGTGCGTCGCTGCCGTACTGGGAGCGCATCCGCGACCACTACGGTCTCGACCTGACCGTCGTGAACCCCGACGACGACCCGACGTGGGCGTTCATGACCCTCGACTGGGACGGCAAGATCCGCATGGACCCGTCCAGCCCGTCCGCCATGGCCTCGGTGCTCGCCCACAAGGACGACTTCGACGTCCTGACCGGCAACGACGCCGACTCGGACCGCCACGGAATCGTCACACCCGACGGTGGGCTGATGAACCCGAACCACTACCTCGCGGTCGCGATCGAGTACCTCTACGCACACCGTCCCGAGTGGCGCGACGACGCCGCGATCGGCAAGACCCTCGTGTCGTCGAGCATCATCGACCGCGTCGCGGAGTCGCTCGGCCGCCGCCTGTGGGAGGTCCCGGTCGGATTCAAGTGGTTCGTCCCGGGCCTGATCGACGGCTCCGTGGCGTTCGGCGGCGAGGAGTCCGCGGGCGCCTCGTTCCTCCGCAAGGACGGCACGGCGTGGACGACCGACAAGGACGGCATCATCCTGGCGCTCCTGGCGTCCGAGATCACCGCGGTGACCGGCAAGACCCCGTCGCAGCTGTACTCCGAGCTGACCGAGCGCTTCGGCGCGCCGGTCTACCAGCGCGTGGACGCCGCAGCGACGAAGGAGCAGAAGGCCCGCCTGTCGAAGCTCGACGGCGACGCCATCACCGCCGACACCCTGGCCGGTGACCCCATCACCGCCAAGCTCTCGAAGGCCCCCGGCAACGACGCAGCCGTCGGCGGTGTCAAGGTCGTCACCGACAGGGCCTGGTTCGCCGCACGCCCCTCGGGCACCGAGGACGTCTACAAGATCTACGCGGAGAGCTTCGTCGGCCAGGAGCACCTGGAGCAGGTCCAGCGCGAGGCGAAGGAGATCGTGGACGCCGCGCTCGGCGCGTAGTCACCGACGACCGACCAGGGGCGCCACCGGATCCGTCCGGTGACGCCCCTGGTCGTCTCCCCCGTCGCGCGCAACGGCGTCGCGCCGGGCTGCCTCTCCTGCACATCCGCCTGAGCACCCTGCCGATGTCCACAGGAACGAGGCGGATGGGAACAATCCGTTTGCGCTGGTTGTATTTTTGCAGTGCGCGCAACAACCCTCCCCCGCGCCCGGGTGCGAGCGACGCGCGAGCACCAGTACGCACGGGAGACCTGATGACCCAGACGGCGACCGCACCCGCGGCCCCCACCACGTCCTCGAACGCGGTGATGAACCACCGGCAGATCCTGCTCGTCATCTACGGGCTGATGGCCGGCATGTTCCTCGGCGCGCTCGACCAGACCATCGTCGGCACCGCCATCCGCACCATCGGCGACGACCTGCACGGACTCGACCAGCAGGCCTGGGTGACCACCGCCTACCTGATCGCATCCACGATCACCACGCCGATCTACGGCAAGCTCTCCGACATCTTCGGCCGACGCCCGCTGTTCCTCACGGCGATCGGCATCTTCATCCTCGGGTCGCTCGCCGCGTCGTTCTCGACCTCGATGCTCATGCTCGCCGGGTTCCGTGCGCTGCAGGGCCTCGGCGCGGGCGGTCTGATGTCGCTGCCCCTGGCGATCATGGGCGACATGCTCGCACCGCGCGAGCGCGCCAAGTACCAGGGCTACTTCCTCGCCGTGTTCGGCATCTCCTCGGTCATCGGCCCGCTCGTCGGCGGTCTGTTCGCCGGTGCGTCCCAGATCCTGTTCGTCAGCGGGTGGCGCTGGGTCTTCCTGGTCAACGTGCCCGTCGGCATCGTCGCGCTGATCATGGTGACGACGTTCCTGCACCTGCCGAAGTTCGGCGACCGCGGCACGCCCCGCATCGACTGGTGGGGCGCCTCGCTGGTCATCGTGACCCTCGTGCCACTGCTCCTCATCGCCGAGCAGGGCCGCGAGTGGGGCTGGAACTCCCCCGGCGCGATCGCCTGCTACGCGATCGGCGCGCTGGGCCTGATCGCCTTCGTGATCGTCGAGCGCTCGATGGGCGACGACGCGATCCTGCCGCTCAAGCTCTTCGGCTCGCGGGTCTTCTCGATGGCCGCGGTGCTGTCCGTGCTCGTCGGCTTCGGCATGTTCGGCGCGATGCTGACGATCCCGCTCTACCTGCAGATCGTCAAGGGCGTCACGCCGACCGAGTCCGGCTTCGCGATGCTGCCGATGGTGCTCGGCCTGATGATCTCCTCGATCGCATCCGGTCAGATCATCTCGCGCACCGGACGCTACGGCGTCTTCCCAGTCACCGGCACGGCGTTCACCGCGATCGGCTTCACGCTGCTGACCTTCCTCACCGCGGACAGCCCCCTCTGGTTCCTGATGCTCGGCATGTTCGGCATCGGGCTCGGGCTCGGCCAGCTCATGCAGACGCTGACCCTCGCGGCGCAGAACTCGGTCTCGCCGCGGGACATCGGTGTGGCCACGAGTGCGGCGACGTTCTTCCGCCAGATCGGCGGCACCATGGGCACCGCGGTGCTCCTGTCGGTCCTGTTCACGCTCATGCCGACGAACATCACCGGCGCGATGCAGAACGAGACCACCCTGAAGTCGGCGCTGAACGCCGCGCTCACCCCATCGGTCGCGAGCGCGTCCGAGAACAAGGGCGTGATGGACCAGATCTGGTCCAAGATCGTCGACCCGGTGCAGCAGAACGTGCAGCAGGGCCTCGACAAGGGTGCTTCCGCCGCGAAGCAGGCCGCCGACCAGGCCGTGACGCAACGGGTCACCGCACAGGTGCAGCAGCAGGTCGCCGCCGGTGCGATCCCTGCCGCCTCCGCCGACTCGGTCATCGCCGAGCAGGTCGCCGCGAACAAGTCGGCCGCCGAGCAGCAGGCGCTCGAGACCGCGGCGTCGAAGGCGAACGCCGAGGTCGTCGACGGCACGCTGCAGGTCGACTACAGCAACGCCGACCAGCGGAAGGCCGTGGTCGACGAGGTCGCCCCGAAGCTGATCGACCAGCTGAAGAGCGGCGACACGGCAGCGAGTTCGTCCGCCGGCTCGGCCACGAGCGACACGTCGTTCCTGAACGGCGCGGACCAGCGGCTCACCCGTCCGTTCCTGGTCGGGTTCAGCCAGTCAGCCGTCGTCGTCTACTTCGTCGGCCTCGGCGTGATCCTGCTCGCCTTCGTCCTGACCTGGTTCTTCCGGGTCCCGCCGCTCCGCAAGGTGTCGGCGCTGCAGGAGCAGGCGAACGCCGCGAAGGGCGACTCCGACCGCCTGACGGCGGACGCGCAGCAGGCGGCGGCGAACACCGGGTCGCTGGTCACCCCGGACACGGGCTCGATAGGGGCGGTCCCGACCTCGCCGGACGTCACGGTGCAGCAGCCGCAGGACCGGTCTGGAGGCACCGCCTCCTCCGCCGCACGGCGCACCTCCGACGCGGGTGCCGCCGACCGCACCGGTCACCACCCCGAGGCCGGCACGCGGGCACCGCTCCCCGACGCGAGCACGCACGGCGCACACGCCGCAGCGGGACCGGTGGACGAGCCGCCGGCGACGACGTCGACCATCCGGACGCACCCGGCGCACGCGGCGACGGACGGGGCGCCTGCGCCGGCCGAGCACCACGGGCGGCACTCCGCGGACTAGGCCGCCGGAGCCACAGTGAGGCGACATCGCCGACGTCGTACGACGTCGACGATGTCGCCTTCGTCGTCCGAGCCATGACGAGCCCCGACGGGGTCGCCGCCGCTCAGCCCTGCCGGTCCGGTACCGACTCGACCGCCGCGTGCGGCAACCGCCGTCGCATCACGTCGACCGCCACCGGGTTGTCGTCCACGAGCACGAACCGCCGGCCCAGGTCACGAGCGACCGCACCGAGGGTGCCGCTCCCCGCGAAGAAGTCGAGCACCCAGTCCCCCTCGCGCGACGACGCCTGCACCATGCGGCGGAGCACCCCCTCGGGCTTCTGCGTCGGGTAGCCGGTCTTCTCGCTGCCGGTCGGCGACACGATCGTGTGCCACCAGACGTCGGTCGGCAGCTTCCCGCGCTCCCGCTTCTCCGGCGTCACGAGCCCTGGCGCCATGTACGGCTCGCGGTCGACCGTCTCGGAGTCGAACCAGTACCGCTCCGGGTCCTTCACGTAGACGAGGATCGTGTCGTGCTTCGTGGGCCACCGCGACCGGGACTTCGCACCGAAGTCGTACGCCCAGATGATCTCGTTGAGGAACGCGTCACGACCGAAGAGCGCGTCGAGCAGCACCTTCGCGTAGTGCGCCTCGCGGTAGTCGAGGTGCAGGTAGAGCGTGCCGTCGTCGCTCAGCAGTCGCCACGCCTCGAGCAGCCGTGGCTCGAGGAACGCCCAGTAGTCCTCGAACCGGTCGTCGAACCGCATCAGGTCGCCGCGGATCCGTTCGTAGGTCCGACCCCGGAAGCCCGTGATCGTCCCGGCGTCACCGACGGTCCGGCGCTCGGCGGTCACCGCGTGGCGGCGCTGCTTCCGGCCGGTGTTGAACGGCGGGTCGAGGTAGACGACGGTGAACGATGCGTCGGGCAGCGTCGGCAGCACGTCGAGGTTGTCGCCCAGCACGACGAGGTCCGGGCTCCGGTCGTCGAGGCTGCGCACCGCCCCATCCTCCCGCACCGCCCCGCCCTCCCGCGGCGCGGCCTGCCGTCGGACCACGGCGCTCAGGACGCCTGCGTCGAACCGGTGTCCTCGGTCGCCCGGCAGGTGACGCCGCCCGCGACGACGTCCGACGCATCGCGGGTGCCGCCCACGAACACGTCGGTCGCCGTCCCGGCCCGCAGGGCGGTGACCACCGCGAGGTCGTGCGGCGCGTCCACCGTCCCGATCGCCGCGGCGACCCGGAACTGCACGGCCGCAGCGGCGCAGTCGGCCGGAGCGGTCACGGCGAAGGCGACGCAGTGCGCCTCGTCGCACCCCTCCGGCGCGTCGGCGTCGACGTGGTCCTCGGCCCGCTGCGTCGCGGTGACGCGGTCCGTGTCCGCCCCGCCGTCGGTGACGCAGGACACGTCGCCGACGTCGGAGACCGCTTCGTCGTAGTTCTCGACCAGGACGAGCGGCACGTCCGCCGTGAGCGTGACCGTCCGCTCCTCGACGCGGCTCGGTTGCTCGTCGTCCTCGCCCGCGAAGAACCCGACCGTGACGACCGCGGTGCAGCTCTCGTCGGTGTCGATCTCGTACGCATCGCAGTTCGTGGCTGGCCGGCGACGACGAGTGGGAGGGCACCTGCGACGCGACGCCGGGGGACGCGAACTGCGATGCGTACGAGATCGACACCGATGAGAGCTGCACCGCGGTCGTCACGGTCGGGTTCTTCGCGGGCGAGGACGACGAGGAACCGAGCCAGGTCGAGGAACGGACGGTCACGCTCACGGCGGACGTGCCGCTCGTGCTGGTCGAGAACCACGACGAAGCGTTCTCCGACGTCGGCGACGTGTCCTGAGTCACC
>CAJYIG010000065.1 GCA_913774725.1 uncultured Curtobacterium sp.
GACGAGGCCGCACCGACGTGGCCGCACCGACATGACCGCACCGACGAGGCCGCGCCGTCCGGTCCGTCCCGACCTGTCGAGACTGCGCTCGACCTCGGGCCGGACGCGGGCCGGACGCGGGACGGTGGGGTCGGGCCGCCCGGCAGCGACCCGACCCCACCGCACGGGGTGTCCGACCGATGTCAGTCGGACGAATCCCGGGACCGACGACGACCCACGAGCAGGGTCAGCCCGGGTACGAGGAGCGCGAGAGCCAGGGCCACTGCGGCGCCGATGGTCGTGCCCGTCCAGGCGAGTCGCTCGGCCGTCGGGGCGTCCGCCGCTGCGTGAGGTGCGTCTCCACTGCCCGTCGACGTGTCGCCTCCGCTTCCGGGGCTGCCGCCGGCACCGTCGTCCGGACTGCCCGGACCGCCCGGGTCACCGCCGGGTCCGGGGTCCGTCCCGCCGTCGCCTCCGTCATCGCCCCCGTCGTCGCCCCCGTCCCCGGGACCTGCTGCGACCAGTCCGGCGTCGACGGTCGTGTCCCGGCGCACCCCTTCGAGTGCACCGGTCGCGCTCGAGACCCGGTCGATCGCGACCGGCGCGGTCTCGCCGTCCGGTCCGGCGTCGGAGTCGAGCGCCGGATCGTCCCCGACGTGCTCCTCGGTGAAGTGCGTGCCGTCGGGCGCCGTGAAGTGCACGCGGTAGTCGCCCGGCCGCAGCCCGTCGAACCGGTACCCGCCCTGCTCGTCGGTGGTCGTCCGGCGTTCGACCTCGTCGCCGCGGTCGTCCGTTCCGGTGAGCGCGACGGGCACACCGCCGACACCGGGCTCGTCGTCGTCCTGCAGACCATCGTCGTTCCGGTCGTCCCACACCCGGTCACCGATCGCCCCGGCGACCACGCGGACGGTCGAGGGGTTGGACTGCACCGGCAGCGCCAGGTCGGCCGTCCTGAGCCCGAAGCGGTTCATGTAGCGGTCGCCGTCCTGCTCGCCGCTCGTCGCGAGGGTGAGCCGGTGCGTGACCGTGTCACCGGCCGCGACCGGGGTGCGCCGTTCGACCCGGACCGCGGTCACCTGCGCGAGTGCGTCCGGGCAGCCGTCCGCGCCGAACTCGTCCTCGGCGCACCAGCGGGTCGCTCCGCCTGGCTGGTTGCTCGGGTCTGCGCCGTCCAGGGAGACATCGGCGGGATCGGCGCCGGTGTACCGCACGACCTCGTCCCCGGCGGTGTCGGTGGCGACCGGCTCTGCGAGACCGACGCTGCCGTGGAAGTCCGAGCCCCGTGTGTCACCCCGGTGCGGCAGCACGTCGATCAGGTCGAGGTCGCTGATCGGGGTGTCGTCGGTGTTCGTGACGTCGAGGTCCCACTCGGGGTGGTCGCCGGTCACGACGACCGGAGCCGGTGTGCGCTTCTCGACCCCGACACCACCGGTGGTCACGACCTCGAGTCCGCGCTGGGCGGTGCGCCAGCGTCCGTCCGACCGGTCGGCCGGTGACGCGACGGTCACGGTGTTGGTGATGCGCCCTCCTGGAGCTGAGCGGTCGACCCGCGCCGAGTAGGTGATCGGGGCGATGCGGCTGTTGGGGTCGACGTCGTGCAGGGTCCAGGTCAGGCGCTGGTGCTGCTGGCCGTCGTCGCCCTGCACGGTGTCGACCTCCGGCGTCACGGATGCGCTGTCCTCGACGTAGGACGTGTGCGCCGGCAGGACGTCGCGGACCGTGACCGTGGTCGGACGTCCGTCGGCGAAGCCGTTGGTCAGGGTCGGGCGGAGTGCGTAGTCGACGGTGTTGCCGGGCACGACGGAACTCGTCCGGTCGGGGGTGTCCGCGGCGTCGTGTCCAGGGTCGACGACCACCTTGCCGACACGGACCAGGTCCTCGGTGAGCACCACGCTGTCGGCCAGCCCGCCGGCGGCGAGCTCGGGGTCCTGCTGGTCGTGCACCCACCCGGGCTGGTGGTCTCCGAAGCGGGCGTGTCCGAAGTCCCGCGCCCGGGTGCCGTCGGGAGCCCGCTCGGTCGTCACGGTGGAGTACAGCCCGGCGGAGGCCCCGCCGGCCAGGTCACCGGTCACGCGGACCGCACCGACCGCGGCGGCTCCGCCCGGGACGTCCGTCGGGTCGTCGTACCAGGGGCCGTCGCCGTCGTCGCACGTGCGCACCTGTCCCGTGGCGGGCGACACCATGTCGTAGGCGGCGTACTGCACGTGGGCGTCTGCGAAGCCGCTCGTCCAGGCGGGTGCCCGCCCGTCGATCGCCGTCAGGTGCTGCGTGCGACGGTCGAACGTGTCGCACAGGGCCGCGTTGCGGAAGGGTGCGAGCCCGGGGTTCGACATCGTGACGTCGCTGCGGAGCCGCGTGCCGGCTGTGGCCCAGGGGTCGCCGTCCTTCGCCGATCCCGCGACCACGCTCGTGCCGTCGCTGCCGAGACGCCACAGTCGCTTCCCCGCGGTGCCCGGTCCGAGCTCGACGAGGTTCCGTCGCGCGCTGTTGTCAGCCGTCGGTTCCGTGGCGCCCGGGAAGTTCGGCGTCCCGCCGACGGACGTCGTCTGCAGCGGCGTGAAGGTGTTCACCGACTCGACGGACGTCGGCGCGGACGGCGTGGGCATCCACAGCGCGATCCACCCGCTCACGACGTACGGCTTCGCGCCGCCGCTGATCGGACCGCCGCCGATGTTCCGCCCGGGCATCCGCGCGGCGTCCGTCACGGCGCCGTCGATCGTCACGTCGACGTCCCCGCCCGGCTCCGCCTGCGTGCACGTGACGGTGCCGGAGTCGACCACGGCACGGTCGCCCCCGCCGCGGCCACCCGGCAGGCCGCCGAACCGCACACCGTCCTCGCCGTTCCGACCGCAGGCGGGTCGACCGCCGTTCCACAGCACCGCGTGCGAGGGGCGGTCACCGAGCAGGCGGGACAGGTCGTCGGTGAAGTGCATGGCGCCGGTGCTCCGTTCGAAGCCGAGCAGGCCCTGTCCGGGGACGGGGGACTGCCAGTCGACGGTCATCGGGTAGATCAGCTGCACCCCTGGGCTGCCGTCCGGGCCGGGGACGTCGGTGCGCAGGGTCGAGCCGACCACGGCCTTGCTGAGGTTGTACCGCGGTGCTGCCGACACCACGGTCGTCGCCGAGGTGACCGGTGCGGTCGGTCCGGCGTCGTCCGCGGAGGCGGTGCCGGTCACGGCGATCCGGTCGCCGTCCCGCAGGTCACCGGAGACGTCGAGCACGGCGGGGACGGCGACGGCGTGCCCGGAGGCGACGTCGCCGAGGTCACAGGTGAGCCGCTGGCCCTCGACCCCGGACCCGGACCCGGAGCCGCTGCACGCGAGCGGTACGCCTGCCCAGCTCGTGCCCGCCGGGGCGTCGAGCACGAAGCGCTCGTGGTGCGCGGTGCCGTCGCCGGCGTTCACGGTGACGCGGTAGGTCACGGCATCCCGGGTCCGGACCACGCCGTTCGCGGGACCCCGGTCGGCGCCGGGACCGTCCCCGGGGGTGAAGGGGCCGTGGCCGTCGGCGGCGACCTCGACGGCCAGGCCGACCACCGACTCCGGCGCGGGCACCGCAGCGACAGCACCGGTCGGCCCGAGCAGGACGGCGGGGACCGCCAGGGCGACCGCGCCCAGCGCACCGCCCGCGCGGCGGGTTCGGTCGTGACGGACCGACGGGACACGACGAGCGGACGGAGGGCGAGGGGTCGGAGGGCGAGGGGTCGGCGAAGGGTGACGTTCGGGCGACGGGCGACGGGACATGGCGCTCCTCGATCGGGATCAGGGTGGACGACGGACGCCCCACCCTGTGACGGCGAGGACCGCAGCGCCGAACACTCTGCATGTCACATACGAACCTGACTCCGATCAGAGCTTGAAGGTCGCCCTCGGGACGTCCGACACGATCCGCCGCGCGGTGTGCACCGCGTCCTCCTCGCTGAGCTGGTGCGTCACCACGAGCGACGCCAGGTACGCCGCGTCCGCCCGACGGGCCATGTCGTGCCGGGCCGGGATCGAGCAGTAGGCCCTGGTGTCGTCGATGAACCCCGAGGTCTTCGTGAACCCGGCCGAGTCCGTCACCGCCGCCCGGTAGCGTCCGATCGCCGCCGGGGTGTCGATGAACCACCACGGGGCTCCCGCGTACACCGCCGGGTAGAAGCCGGCGAGCGGCCCGATCTCCCGCGAGAACACCGTCTCGTCCACCGTGAAGAGCACGAGGTGGAAGCCCGGTGTGGTCCCGAACGCCTCGAGCAACGGGCGGAGCGGCTCGGTGAACGCGCCCACCGCGGGCAGGTCGTGTCCGGTGTCCGGGCCGAAGCGCTCGAGCGTGGGCGCGTGGTGGTTCCGGACCACCCCCGGGTGCAGCTGCATGACGAGGCCGTCCTCGACGCTCATCTCGGCCCACCGGAAGAGCATGTCGTGACGGTAGGCGACGGCCTCGGCCGCGGTGACACCCGACGGCCCTTGCTGCGCCGCCGCGTGGATGCGCGCGCGCTCCGCCGCGGACAGCGGCGTCGACCCCGCGTCGAGCACCCCCGTGTCGGTCGCGGTCGCACCGTGCTCGATGAAGTACCGACGCCGGTCCCGCAGTGCCGCCAGCAGTCCGTCGTGGGTACCCGTGTCGATGCCGGACGCCTCGCCGATCGACGCGACCACGTGCCTCCAGTCCGGACGCGACGGGTCGAACACGGCGTCGGCGCGGAACGTGGGGAGCACCCGCCCGGTGAAGGACGGGTCGGCAGCGAGCCGCGCGTGCGCGGCGAGGTCGTCGGCGGGACCGTCGGTGGTGGCGAGGACCTCGATGCCGAAGGAGTCGAACAGCGCGCGGGGGCGGAGTGCTGGCGTCGCCAGCGCCGCTGCGATGCGGTCGTACTGCTCGTCGGCGTTGGTGGCCGACGGGTGCTCGGTCAGGCCGAAGACGTCGTGGAGCTCCGTCTCGAACCAGTAGCGGACCGGCGTGCCGGTGAAGTCGTCCCAGTGCTCGGCGAGGCGGCGCCAGACCTCGCGGCCGTCGGGGAGCGGGTGCGCGCCCGAGTGGTCGGGGCGTCCGAGGTCCTGCAGCCCGACGCCGTTGGCGTGCAGGAGGCGCAGGACGTAGTGGTCGGGTGTCACCAGCAGCGCAGCGGGGTCCGGGAACGGTTGGTCGTCCGCGATGAGCGCCGCGTCGACGTGCCCGTGCGGCGAGATGATCGGCAGGTCGCGGACCGCGTCGTACACCGTGCGCGCGACGGCACGGGCGCCCGGGTCGGCCGGGAACAGCCGGTCGGGGTGCGGCGCGAGCGGCGTGGTGGTGCTGGTGGAGGACATCATCGGCTCCTTCGGGCGAGGCGGGCTGGGCGGGACGGGACGGGACCGGTCGAGGTCAGCGGGGACGCGCGGGTGCCGGACCCGTGGACCCCCGGACGGTCAGGTGGGTGGGCAGTGCGACGGCGCCGGAGGCGTGCTCGCCCGGCAGCTCGTCGGCGGGCAGGGCATCCAGCCGTCCGAGCAGCATCCGGATCGCCACCCGTCCGGCACGCTCGATCGGCGAGGTCATCGTCGTGAGCGGCGGGTTGCAGAAGTCGGCGCCGAAGATGTCGTCGCAGCCGACGACGCTCATGTCCTCCGGCACCCGGATGCCGCGCTCCCGGAGCCGGGTGAGCATCCCGATCGCGATGAGGTCGTTGAACGCGATGCAGGCGGTCGCTCCGGCGTGCACGGCGGCGTCGGCGGCCGCTGCTCCCGAGTCCACGAACGGCGCGTGCGGACCGATCCGCGCGACCCGCACCCCGAGACGCTTCGCGACGCGCACGAGTGCACGCCAGCGGCGCTCGTTCGACCACGAGCTGTCCGGCCCGGCGACGTACAGCACGTCGCGGTGCCCGAGGGAGACGAGGTGCTGCACGGCCTGCTCGACCCCGCCGGGAGTGTCGATGAGCACCGACGGCACCCCGGCCGGACGTCGGTTCACGACGACGAGCGGCGTGCGCTCGGCGAACCGGGCGATCTGCGCGTCGGACAGGCGGGAGGCGGTGAGCACGGCACCGTCGGCCTTGCCGGCGACGGCGCTCAGCGCGGCGACCTCGGCCTCGGCGGACTCCTCGGTGTCGACGAGCAGCTGCGTCCAGCCGGCGGCGGCGAGCTGGTGCTGCGTGCCCCGGATGACGTCGAAGTAGAACGGGTTCGTGATGTCCGACACCAGGACGGCGACCGCCCGGGTCCGGCCGGACGTGAGCGCCCGGGCCTGCGAGTTCGGGACGTAGCCGAGCTCCCGCGCCGCCTGCTGGATCCGCTGCTGCGTCGCGTGGTTCACGCGGTCCGGCAGCGACAGCGCGCGCGACACGGTGGACGGTGCCACCCCGGTCGCATCGGCGATGTCCCGGATGGTCACCCGCCGCGAGGTGTCCGTGTCTGCGCTGCTCACGAGGCGAAGCTAGGCCGGGTTGGCAACAAGTGGCAACCGGTTGCCGGTTGTTGCCACGGACGGGACAGTGGTGGCACGTCGGCAGCGCAGCCGCCGTCCCGGGCACCGTCGCCCGGGGGAGATGTCGAGGAGGACACCCCCGCATGAGCACAGGAAGACGCAGGACCCGCGTCCTGGTCGGTGCCGCCGTCGTCGCCGTCGCCGCCCTCTCGCTGCAGGGCTGCGCGATCGTGGACGGCAGCGGTGACGACCCGGACACCCTCCGCGTGATGATGGGCGCGGACACGACCTACCCGAAGGAACGGGCGCAGTGGCAGCGGGAGACCGCCGCCGAGTTCGAGCGGACCACGGGCGCCGACATCCAGTGGGAGACCTACTCGACCCCGCAGGAGGAACTCACCGCGATCCAGACCAGCGTCATCTCCGGACAGGGTCCCGACGTGTACGCGATCGGGACGACCTTCACCCCGACGGCCTACGCCACCGGCGCCTTCGTCGAGATGGGTGCGGAGCAGTGGGAGGCGGTCGGCGGCAAGGACCAGTTCGCGCCGGCGTCGCTCGGCATCTCCGGACCGAGCACGTCGGAGCAGATCGGGATCCCGTTCGCCAGTCGGCCGTTCGTGATGGCGGTGAACACCGAGCTCCTCGCTCGCGCCGGGATCACGGACCTGCCGACGTCATGGGACGAGCTCACCGAGGACGCCCGGAAGACCACCGGTGACGGCACCTACGGCATGGCGATCGCCTACGCCGACGGCTTCGACCCGTGGAAGTTCGTGTGGGGCATGGCGCAGAACGCCGGCAACACGATCGTCGACGGTGGCACGGCCGAGATCGATGCCCCCGCGGTCGAGCAGGCCTACCGCACCTACTTCGACTGGGTGACGAAGGACGGCGTGGTCGACCCCGCGGCGATCGGCTGGAACAACCCGCAGGCCCTCGCGCAGTTCGCCGACGGCAAGGCCGCGTTCTTCCCGATGACGACGACGACGTCGCTCAACTCGCTGAAGGGCTCGGCGGTGGACGGCAAGTACGAGTACGCCCTGCTGCCGACCGTGCCGCCGGGTGCATCCGAGCGCCCCGCCGACGGCATCGAGGCGGCGAGCATCCTGTCCGGGGACAACCTCGTCGTCGCCGACTATGGCTCGAAGCAGGACCTGTCGTTCGCGTTCGTCAAGCAGGTGTCGTCGCCCGAGGCGCAGGAACGCTACTTCGAGCTCTTCGGGCAGCTGCCGACGAACTCCGTCGCCGCCGACCGCATCGCCGAGCAGAACCCCGACCTCGCCCCCATCGTCCGCGCCGGCGAACTGTCGAAGCCCACCGCCTTCACCGGCGCGTGGTCGGACGTGCAGCTCTCGCTCGTCGACGTCGTCGTGCAGTCGATCCCGTCGCTGAAGAGCGGCGAGGTCAGCGACGACCAGCTCCGGAAGCGCCTCGCAGCGGCGCAGCGGGACGCCCAGGCAACGCTCGACCGCCAGAAGAACGGAGGGCTGTGATGACCACCACGCAGGCCCGGCCCCGCCAGGAGACCCCGCGCGCGGTCCGCCCGCACGGGACGACCCCGCTGGTCAAGCGCGAGCGCCCGCTCTGGATGCTCCTGCCCGGCGGCGTCCTCATGCTCGCCGTCATCGTCGTCCCGCTGCTCGTCGGCGTGTACATCGCGATGCTCGACCTCGACCAGTACACCCTCCGCCAGTGGTTCAGCGCCCCTTTCGTCGGGCTCGCGAACTTCGCCGAGGCCTTCACCGACTCGCCGCTCCTGCACTCGATCTGGATCTCGGTGTCCCTGTCGGTGCTCGTCACCGCCGTCACCGTGCCGATCGGCGTCGCCGCGGCGGTGTCCACGCAGAACCGCTTCCCCGGTCGCGGGCTCGTCCGGTCGATCTACCTGGTGCCCTACGTGCTGCCGGCCTTCGTCGTCGGGACGTTCTTCCGGACGATGCTCCAGCCGCAGGGCGTGGTGAACACCGTGCTCGGCACCGACGTCCTCTGGTTGAACGGCTCCGCGTCCTACTGGGCACTCGCCGGTGTCATGGTCTGGACGAGCTGGCCGTTCGTCTACCTGCTCTCGCTCGCCGGGCTGCAGGCGGTCGAGAACGAGGTGCACGAGGCCGCAGCACTGGACGGCGTGACGTGGTGGGCGAAGCTCCGCTACATCGTGTTCCCGTACCTGCGCGGCCCGCTCAGCCTGGCGGTCATCATCTCGATCCTGCACAACATCAACAACTTCACGCTGCCGTTCGTGCTGTTCGGGAACCCCCTGCCGTCGAGCGTCGAGGTGATGCCCGTCCTGACGTACATCGCGAGCTTCCAGTCGTTCCGCTTCGGCCTGTCCGCGGCGATGGCGATCTGCTCGCTGGTGATCGTCGCGATCCCGCTCTTCGTCTACCTGCGGGCCGTCCGGCTCGACACCGGTGACGACGCGGGCCCCACCCGGAAGCAGCGCCGCGCCGACCGCGCCGTGCTCGCCGCTCCGGCCGTCGCCGACATCGAGGGAGCCCGCGCATGAGCGCCTTCAGCCAGACCCACACCCGCCCCACCGCGACGCTCACCGAGAGCATCACCGCCGGCGGCGCGAAGCGCCCGAAGCGTCCGTACGACACCGACGTCACCCGGCTGCTGCCCCGGTGGCTGCTGGTCACCGTGATCGTGCTCCTCGTCGCGTTCATCGCCGTCCCGGTGCTGTACATCCTGTTCGGCTCGGTGAACTCCGACGTCGCGGTCGCCCGCGGCAAGTACTTCCCCTCCGAGTTCACGCTGTCGAACTACGTGGCGATCTGGGACACGGTGGCGCTCGGGCAGGGGCTGGTGAACTCGTTGCTCACCGCCGGTGCGGTCGCCGTCGCGAGTGCCGCGCTCGCCGTGTCCACCGCCTACGTGCTCGTCCGGTTCCGGTTCCTCGGCCGCCTGACGATCCTCCGGGGGCTCCTCGCCCTGCAGTCCATCCCCGGCACCCTGCTGCTCCTGCCCGTCTTCGTCGTGTTCGCCAACATCGCCAGCGCCACCGGCGTGCAGGTGATCGGGACCCGCTGGGGCCTCTTCGTCACCTACCTGACCTTCGCCCTGCCCTTCTCGACGTGGGTCATGGTCACGTACCTGCGCGGTCTCCCGAAGGAGCTCGAGGAGGCGGCCCGCATCGACGGCGCGTCGAGCACCCGCATCCTGCGGAGCGTCGTGCTGCCGCTCTCGTGGCCGGGCATCGTGGTCTCGGCGATCTTCGCCTTCCTGCTCGGCTGGAACGACGTGCTCTTCAGCACGATCATGACGACCCCGAACACCCGCACGGTCGCCGTGGTGCTGCAGGTTCTCGGCACCGCCCAGGAGGGCGGCGCCGTCCCGATCTACGGCCAGATGATGGCCGCCTCGATCGTCTGCGCCGTCCCCGTCGTCGCGCTCTACCTGATCTTCCAGCGCTACCTGGTCGGCGGGCTCACCGCCGGTTCCGTCAAGTAGCGATCGCAACCAGACGACGGACGGGAGGCGCGGTGCCAGCCCGCCCCGTGCCTCCAGTCCGTCCCACGAAGGGAATGCCATGACCGACCAGCCAACGTGGGAGCTCTCCGGCTTCGGCGACGAGATCGACGCCGACCCGGTCGTCCAGGTCGCGGTGCTGCAGGCGCTCGGCGCCAGCGCCATCGAGGTGCGGAGCGCCTGGGGGACGAACGTCGTCGACCTCGACGACGACCAGCTCGCCGGGCTGCACCGCCTGTTCGAGGAACGCGGGCAGACCGTCTCCGCCATCGCCTCGCCGATCGGCAAGGTCGTCGTCGACCGGCCGGTCGAGCACGAGGTCGAGCGGCTCGGCCGCGCGATCGCCGCCGCCCACGCCCTCGGCACGACGAACATCCGGATCTTCTCGTTCTACTTCGACGGCCGCACCGCCGACGAGGTGCGCGACGACGTCATGGTCCGGATGCGGGCGCTCGCCGACCTCGCCGAGCGTGAGGGCGTCACGCTGCTGCACGAGAACGAGAAGGACATCTACGGCGACGTGCCCGAGCGTGTGCTCGACATCGTCGAGAGCGTCGGGTCGAGCGCGCTCCGGCTCGCCTGGGACAACGCGAACTACGTGCAGTGCGGTGTCCGACCCTTCACCGACGGGTGGGCGCAGCTCGCACCGTACGTCGACTACCTGCAGGTCAAGGACGCCCTCGCCGCCGACGCCTCCGTGGTCCCGGCGGGGGAGGGCGACGGCGAACTCCTCGAGACCCTCACCGCGCTCCGCGATGCCGGGTACTCCGGGTACGCCTCCCTCGAACCGCACCTCAGCGACTTCACCTCCCTCGGCGGGTTCTCCGGCCCCGCGGCGTTCGGCCGTGCCGGACGGGCCCTCCGCTCCCTCACCGACCAGATCGGAGTCACCCTGCGATGAGCACCCCACTGAAGTTGGCGGTCGTCGGCGCCGGCGTCATCGGACGCCACCACGCCCGCGTCGCGCTGCAGCACCCGGACCTGCGGGTCGTCGCCCTCGTCGACGCCGTCCCGGCGGCCGCCACCGGCGCCGCCGACGAGCTCGAGGCCGCGGGCGCCGACCGCCCGATCACCACCGCGACCATCGAGGAAGCGATCGCGCAGACCGACATCGACGTCGTCGCGATCTGCTCCCCGTCCGGGATGCACGTCCAGCTGGCCGAGGCGGCGCTCGCCGCAGGCAAGCACGTCGTCATCGAGAAGCCGCTCGACACCACGATGCCCCGGGCCCGGCAGATCGCGGAGCTCGCTTCGGCCGCCCGCGACCGCGGCCTGGTGACGAGCGTGATCAGCCAGCACCGCTTCGACCCGGCCTCGGTCGCGGTCGCCGGGGCAGCGCACGACGGCTCGTTCGGCACGGTCA
>CAJYIG010000066.1 GCA_913774725.1 uncultured Curtobacterium sp.
AGACCCGAGAGCTGGTTCGATGTCGGATCCGTGGTTCGACGGCGGGTCCGGCGCCCGCGGTGCAGCGCGGCGGCGGCGCAGCGCGTCGCCGGCGCTACTCGCCGGCGGCGAGGGCGCGCAGTGCCTCGGGGTCCGACGCGTCGAGGAACTCCGTCAGGCGCTCGGGCTCGCCCGGCTCCTCGATCGCGGACGCCGCGCGGCGCAGGGCGAACAGCGCGCGGAGCACGCCGCGGTTCGGCTCGTGCGACCACGGCACCGGCCCGGCACCGCGCCAGCCCGCCTTCCGCAGGGCGTCGAGGCCTCGGTGGTACCCGACGCGGGCGTAGGCGTAGGACTCCAGGGTCGCGCCCCGCTCCCAGGCCTCGTCGGCGAGGAGCGCCCACGCCAGGCTCGAGGACGGGTGCGACAGGACGACGCTCGACACCGGGGCGTCGGCGGCGAGCGCGGCGGTCACCTCGGGCTCCTCCGGCAGCAGGGTCGCGGGGCTCGCGGTCGGGTTCGGCAGCAGGTTCTCCGGCATGCCCCCAGCCTGTCACCTCCCGCCCCGGAAGCGGTACGGTGGGAGTCACCTCGTCGTCACGCGGGGCCGCCGGGGCGGGAGACCGACCGGCAGCACGGGTGGCGGACACGGGGGTCCCCGACGGAACGAGCAGCCGTGCAGTCGATCACCGGTACCGCGCAGTCCTCGCGCTGACACCGTGATCGTCGCGCCCCGTCGGGCGCTGCCGCGTCGCCGACCCCTCCAGTCGCCGCGGGTCCGGTGTCGTGCGCCCAGCTCACGATCCGGGAGGCACACCCATGCCCGCAACACCGTCCGTCGTCCTCGACGACCTCACCTTCACCTGGCCCGACGGCTCCGTCGCGCTCGACCACCTCACCACCGCCTTCGGACGCGGCCGCACCGGTCTGGTCGGGAGGAACGGGGCCGGCAAGTCCACGCTCGTCCGGCTCGCCACGGGACAGCTCCACCCCACGGCCGGGTCGATCCGCACCTCCGGTCCGGTGGACCACCTGCCCCAGCGGCTGCACGCCCGCCCCGGGGACACCGTGGCGGACCTGCTCGGCGTCGGCAGGACGGTCAGCGCGCTGCGGGCCGTCCTCGGCGGTGACGCGACCGAGGAACACCTCGACGCCGTCGGCGACGACTGGGACGTGGAGGAACGCGCCGCCGCCGCGCTCGCGTCCGTGCCGGGGCTGGGCGGCACCGACCTCGACCGGCCCGTGACTTCGCTCTCCGGTGGGCAGGCCGTGCTCACCGCGGTGGCCGGCATCCGGATGCGCCGGGCCCCGATCGTGTTCCTCGACGAGCCGACGAACAACCTCGACCGCGCCGCCCGTGCAGCGCTCCTCGAGCTCGTCGACCGGTGGACGGGGACGCTCGTGCTCGTCAGCCACGACCGAGAGCTCCTCGAGCACGTGGACGAGACCGTCGAGCTGCGGTCGGGATCGGCCACGGTGTTCGGTGGGACGTTCAGCGCGTACGAGGAACACCTCGCCGTGCAGCAGGAAGCGGTCGCCCGCGAGGTCCGGGTTGCCGAGCAACGGCACCGCGCCGAGCAGCGGCAGCGCATCGAGGCCGAGACGACGATCGCGCGCCGGGCGAGGGCGGGCGAGCAGGCCGGCCGCTCGATGCCGCGGATCCTGGCGAACGAGCAACGGAAGAAGGCGCAGGAGACCGCCGGACGACTGCGGGTCGCCCACGGGTCGGCCGAGACGCAGGCGCGGGCCGCGGTGCAGGAGGCCGAGCTGCGACTCCGGGACGACGAGTCGCTGCACGTCACGCTGCCCGACCCGCACGTGCCGGCGTCGAGGCGCATCGCGACGATCACCGTCCGTGGCCGGTCGGTGGTCGTGCAGGGCCCCGAGCGCATCGCGGTCGCCGGTGCGAACGGCGTCGGCAAGACGACGTTGCTCGAACAGCTCGTGGGGTCGCCCGAGGCGCGTGCACACCCCCTGCCGGACACGTCCGCGACACCGCACGTCGACCGGATCGGGTACCTGCCCCAACGGCGGGACGCGCTCGACGACGACGCGACGGTGCTCGCGAACCTGCGTCGGGCGGCTGCCCACGTCCCCGACGGCGAGCTCCGCAACCAGCTGGCTCGGCTCCTGGTGCGCGGCGACACCGTCGGCCGTCCGGTCGCGTCGCTGTCGGGCGGCGAGCGCTTCCGGGTGGCGTTGGCGACCCTGGTGCTCGCGGACCCACCGCCGCAGCTGCTGGTGCTCGACGAGCCGACGAACGATCTCGACCTGACGAGCGTCGACCAGCTCGTGGACGCGCTCCGGGCGTTCCACGGCGCCCTCGTCGTGGTCAGCCACGACGATACGTTCCTCGACCGCCTGTCGCTGACGACGAGGATCGAGCTCGGGTAGCCGGGGTCAGCGCTTCCGGGTCGGTCGGATCGCGAGCGACTCGATCGTGCCGCGCTCCGGCAGGTCGACCACGGTCCGGACGGCCGCGGCGACGTCCTCCGGCGCCAGGTAGTAGGCGGTGTCGTAGTCCTCGCCGAGCTTCTCGGTCAGCGCCCGCTGCATGTCCGAGTCGGTCCGGCCAGGGTGCACGCTCGACACCCGGACCCCGTTGCCCCGTTCCTCTTCACGGAGGGCGTCGGCGAAGGCCCGGAGTGCGAACTTCGACGCCGCGTACACGCCACCGCCCGGGCCCGCGATGAACCCAGACCCGCTGTTGATCGGCACGACGATGCCCCGCGCTGCCCGGAGCGCGGGGAGCGCCCGACGCGTGAGCTCGGCGACCGCGAAGACGTTCGTGGCGAACACGGTCTCCCAGACCTCGCGCGGGGTGTCCGCGACGCGGGCGCCCTGCTCGACCCCGGCGCTGTGCACGAGGACGTCGAGCGACGCCGGCAGCTCCGGCACGTCGCCGGCGCCGAGGTCGCCGACGAACGGCGCCGCGCTCGGCAGCTCGTCGACGAGCGCGCCGACCGCGTCGGCGGAGCGTCCGCCGACAAGGACGTGGTGGGTGCGTCCGAGCTCGAGCGCGATCGCGCGGCCGATCCCGCGCGTGGCCCCGGTGACGAGGGCGGTCGGACGGTCGGCGGCAGGTGCGGTGTCGGTCATGCGTCCACCCTACGGAGCGGGCGTGACGGGCCGGTGCCGCGCCTCCAGGCTGTGCACACCCGCGCCCACCGGACGGGATGTGCAGGACCGGCCGGCCACCCGCTCAGTCCTTCGTGCGGCCCGCGCTTTCACGGATCCTGATGCCCTCGAGCACGTCCTTGGCGCGCTGCTCCTCCTGCTTGTCGATCTGCCGGGTGTCGCGCTCGGGGAGCTGGATGTCCTCCTCGGCCCGGATGCCCGCCTGCAGCTCGCGCCCACGTTCGATCTCCGCGTCGAACTCGGCACCGAAGAGCAGCGCGTTGTTCGTGATCCAGATCCAGAGCAGGAACACGATGACCCCACCGAGGGAGCCGTACGTGGCGTTGTAGTTCGAGAAGTTCCCGACGTAGAACCCGAACCCGACACTCGCCACGATCCAGATCGTGATGGCGACGAGCGAGCCGCCGCTCACCCACCGGAACTTCGGCTGGCGGACGTTCGGCGCCCAGTAGTACAGCACCGCGACGATGACGATCATGATCGCGAGCAGGATCGGCCACTGCACGATGAGCAGCACGGTGGCCGTCACGTCGCCGAGTCCGACGAGGTCGCCGAACGCCCGGGCGAGGGGCCCGGAGACGAGCACGAGCAGCCCGATCACGAGCAGCACGACGGTGAACACCGTGACGCCGAGCATGGTCGGACGGAGCTTCCAGATCGGGCGGCCCTCGCGGACGTTGTAGATGCGGTTCATCGCACGGCCGAACGCGCCGACGAAGCCCGAGGCGGACCACAGGGCGCCGAGCACACCGACGATGAACGTGATCGGCGCCGCTGGCGAGCGCACGAGTCCCTCGACCGGGTCGCGCAGGAGGTCGGCGACCTGCCCGCCGCCGACGTTCGACACGACGTCGAGCAGGGTGTCGATCGTGTCCCGCGGGTTCGACACCAGGCCGAGGATCGAGACGATCGCCAGCAGGCCCGGGAACAGCGCGAGCACCGTGTAGTACGTCAGGCTCGCGGCGAGGTCGGTGCACTGGTCGCTGGTGAACTCCCGAAGGGTCTTCTTCAGCGTGTACGTGAACGACGGCTTCGTCAGGTCGGTCGGGCTGTCCGGCTTGCGGGGGTCGTCCGGCTCCGGCTTGTGCTGCATCTCCCGCTCGAGGCTCTTGTCCCTGCGCGCCATGGTCTAGCCCTTCGCCTTTGCGAGAGCTTTCGCCGTCGCCTTCGACCGCTTTGCGGCCTGCTTCCGGTTCGCCGTCGCACGACGCTGCACGGCTGCGATGCCGGCGCGCTGCTTGACGCGGTTCTTGTGGACCGGGTCGCGCTCGAGCGACTCCTCGGCGGCCTTGCGTCGGGCCTTCCGGCCCTTGCGACCGCCGCGCGTCTGGTCGGCGTCGGGCTCGCCGCGCGCGCCGAACGGCAGGAGCGCGGTGAACGCCGTCGACGCGGCCGGCCTGTCGAGGTGGCCGGCATCGGTCCGCCCGATGCGGGTGCCGAGGACGATCGCCGCGATGCCGGTCGCCGCGGTGATGCCCATCGCGATGAGCGGGGTGGGGTCCCGGTGCCACCGCTGCCGGGCCTTCGCCACCGCGAGCCGGGTCCGCGCGGGCACGTCGGAGCGGCGCTTGATCTCGCTGACGCTGTCCGTCAGGCGTTCGCGGGTCCGCACGTTCGCGAGCTCGAGCTCGGGGATGCTGTCCTTGGCCATGCTTCGTGCCTACCAGGCCGGACCCTCCGCCGCCCCGAGGAGCAGCGGTCTACGGTGCAGGCCATGCTCTTCCGGGACGTCGCCGAGGGGATCCACCGCCTCGAGATCGCACACACGAACACGTACCTCGTCGAGACGGGTAACCGTCTGCTCGTCGTCGACGCCGGGCTGCCCGCCGCCTGGCCGCACCTACTGCTCGCCGTGCACGACCTCGGGTACTCGCCCGACCGGGTCGAGGGCCTGCTGCTCACGCACGGGCACTTCGACCACGTCGGGACCGCCGCCAGGATGCACCGGGAGTGGGGCACACCCGTGTTCGTCCACCCGGGCGACCGGGAGCTGGCGGCGCACCCGTACTCGTACCGGCCGCAGACGAACCGCTTCGGCTTCGTCGCACTCCACCCGGGAGGGCTCGCGGAGCTCGGACGGATGCTGCTCGCCGGTGCGGCGACGGTGGACGGGATCGCGGAGACGCAGCCGCTGGCGTCCCGCGCGGAGGTTCCCGGCTCGCCGTGGATCATCGAGACGCCCGGGCACACGGACGGGCACGTGGCGCTCCACTTCGCCGACCGCGACGCGCTGGTCGCGGGCGACGCGCTCGTCACGTTCGACCCGTACACCGGCGGGATCGGCCCGCGGGTGGTCGCCCCGGCCGCGACGTCGGACGTCGACGAGGCGGTCGCGTCGCTCGGTCGGCTCGAGGACACCGAGGCCCGGCACGTGCTCCCCGGGCACGGCCCCGCGTTCGACCGGGGCGTGCGGGCGGCGGTCGCGCAGGCCCGGCGCGTGGCCGGCGCGGCGTAGCGCGGTGGTGGCGCCGGCGCCGGCGCCGGACCCGAGACTCGGGCCCCGCGACAGTCCTCGCATCCGCGGGCACGAGGACCGTCGCGCCGCGCGAGTCTCACGCCCGTCTCTCCGGACGGGAGGCGCGTGCGGGCCGTGCCACGCGCCTCCCGTCCGTCGCAGCGAGCGTTCCGGCCCATCGCGCGCGACCTGGGATGTCGTTCCGCTCGTAGGAGGCAGGAAGGAACGTCCTCCTTCGCGCGGAACGTCCTCCTTCGCGCAGAACGTCCTCCTCCGCGCAGAACGCGAGCGCCCTACTCGGG
>CAJYIG010000067.1 GCA_913774725.1 uncultured Curtobacterium sp.
ACCGGCTGGCGGGCGGCCGCGACCCGCGCGAGGTCGCCGCGCGGGCGGTCCCGCCGGAGCTCCGGGTCGAGGCGTCCTTCGAGCCGCCGCTCGACCGTGCCGACCAGGTCGCGTTCGCCTTCCGCCGGTCGGCCGACGACTTCGCCGCCCGACTGCGCGCCGCCGGGCTCGTCGCGACCACGATCCGGGTGGGCATCGTCGACGAGCGCGACCTGCTGCTCGAGCGGACCTGGGTGCACCCGCGCTGGTTCGACGCGGCCGACGTGGTCGACCGCGTGCGCTGGCAGCTCGCCGGCGGCGTCGACCCCTCCGGGCTCGAGGCACCCGTGGTCCAGGTGGTGCTCGAGCCCGTCGCGGTCGACGACGCGTCGAACCACGAGCGCGGGCTCTGGGGGACCGGGCCCGACGAGCGGGTGCACCACGCCCTCGCCCGGGTGCAGGGGCTCGTGGGGCACGAGGGCGTGGTCACCCCGCGGATCGGTGGCGGTCGGACGCTGGCAGAGCGGGTCGTGCTCGTGCCGTGGGGCGACACCCCCGTCGGTGGCGAGCGGGCGCTGGCGACCGTGCGCGACCGACCGTGGCCGGGCAGGCTGCCGGGTCCGCCGCCGGCGACCGTGCTCGAGCGGCCCCGTCCGGTGGACGTCGTGTCGGTGGGCGGCGACACCGTCGACGTCGACGAGCGCGGTGCCCTGACCGGGGTGCCGGAGCGGTTCCGCGCCGAGGGCGAGCGGGGCGGCCGGTTCGCGCCCGTGACCGCGTGGGCGGGGCCGTGGCCGCTCGTGGTGCGCTGGTGGGAGGCCGGCGGACGACGCCTGCACCGACTGCAGCTCGTCGACGACGACGGCCGCGCCTGGTACCTGGTGCTCGCCGACCACCGGTGGTGGGCCGAGGCGGTCGCGACGTGAAGGAGACCTGATGGGCTACAGCAACCCGCCGATCCCGTGGTCGCAGTTCGAGCGCGCCCTGTCGGACAAACGACCGGACAGCGCGCACGCCGGCGACGGCGGGGACAGCCCGGCCTGGTCGCGCAAGCGGTCCCGGTACGTCCCACCGACGCCCGCGG
The DNA here is from genome assembly GCA_913774725.1 of uncultured Curtobacterium sp. GTDB lineage: Bacteria > Actinomycetota > Actinomycetes > Actinomycetales > Microbacteriaceae > Curtobacterium > Curtobacterium subtropicum. The sequence continues at coordinate 1,064 of CAJYIG010000067.1, forward strand.
CCGACGACGACGTCCCCGTCGTGCCCTACGCCGAGCTGCACGCGCACTCGACCTTCAGCTTCCTCGACGGCGCCAGCGGTCCGGAGCACCTGGTCGAGGAGGCCGCACGGCTGCACCTGCACGGCCTGGCGCTGACCGACCACGACGGGTTCTACGGCGCTGCCCGGATGGCCGAGGTGGCCGAGGCGTACCCGACCGTGACGACCGTGTACGGCACCGAGCTGTCCCTCGGGCTGACCGAGCCGCAGAACGGCGTCCCCGACCCGGAGGGCACGCACCTGCTGCTCCTCGCCGACGGGCAGGACGGCTACCACCGGCTCGCGGCCGCCGTCACGCGGGCGAACCTGGCCTCGGGCGCCGAGAAGGGGCGGCCGCAGTACGACCTCGACGAGCTCGCGGCGCAGGCCGACGGGCACTGGCGGGTCCTCACCGGCTGCCGGAAGGGCACCGTGCGCCAGGCCCTCGAGCGCGGCGGGGAGTCGGCGGCGGACGAGGCCCTGCGGGCGCTGCTCGACCGGTTCGGCACGGCCGGTGTGGTCGTCGAGCTGACCGACCACGGCGAACCGCTCGACACCGCCAGGAACGACGTCCTCGCGATGCTCGCGGCACGGCACGCCCTGCCCGTCGTGGCGACCGGGAACGTGCACTACGCGACCCCGGACCGCTTCCCCGTCGCGACCGCGCTGGCGGCCGTGCGGGCCCGGCGCAGCCTCGACGAGATCGACGGCTGGCTGCCGGCGGCCCCGACCGCCCACCTGCGGTCGGGCGCCGAGATGGCCAGGCGCTTCGCGCGGTGGCCGGGGGCGGTCGAGACGAGCGTGGCGCTGGCGGACGAGCTCGGCTTCCGCCTCCGGACCGCCAAGCCCGGGCTGCCCGACGTCGAGGTCCCCGAGGGGCACACGACGATGTCGTGGCTGCGGGAGCTCACCTGGCGGGGCGCCCGGCGGTTCTACCCGGGCAGCGCCGACGGGGTCGACCCGCAGAAGCGCGAGCGGATCGAGCGGGAGCTCTCCGTCATCGCGGACAAGGACTTCCCGGGGTACTTCCTGATCGTGCGGGACATGGTGCAGTACGCCCGGCAGCGGGGCATCCTGTGCCAGGGGCGCGGTTCGGCGGCGAACTCGGCGGTCTGCTACCTGCTCGAGATCACCGCGGTCGACTCGATCCGGTACGGACTGCCGTTCGAGCGGTTCCTGTCGGCGATGCGCGACGAGGAACCCGACATCGACGTCGACTTCGACTCGGACCGTCGCGAAGAGGTGATCCAGTACGTCTACGAGAAGTACGGACGGTTCAACGCGGCGCAGGTGGCGAACGTCATCACCTACCGGCCGAAGGGGGCCGTGCGGGACATGGCGAAGGCCCTCGGGCACAGCCCCGGGCAGCAGGACGCCTGGTCGAAGCAGGTCGAGCGGTGGGGGTCGGTCACCGAGAGCCAGGACCACGACATCCCGGACACCGTGGTCGACATGGCGCAGCAGGTGCTCGGTTTCCCGCGGCACCTCGGCATCCACTCCGGGGGCATGGTGCTCACCGACCGGCCCGTGGGCGAGGTCGTGCCCATCGAACACGCCCGCATGGACGGCCGGACCGTGCTGCAGTGGGACAAGGACGACTGCGCCTTCATGGGGCTCGTGAAGTTCGACATGCTCGGGCTCGGGATGCTCGCGGCGCTGCAGTACTCGTTCGACCTGGCCGACGAGCACTGCGGGGAGCGCTGGGACATGCACTCGATCCCGAAGGAGGAACAGGGCGTCTACGACCAGCTCTGCCGCGCGGACACGATCGGGGTGTTCCAGGTGGAGTCCCGCGCGCAGATGGGCACGCTCCCGCGGTTGCTGCCTCGACGGTTCTACGACCTGGTGATCGAGGTCGCGCTCGTCCGCCCGGGCCCGATCCAGGGCGGTGCCGTGCACCCGTACATCCGACGTCGGACGGGCGAGGAACCGATCACGTACATCCACCCGTCGCTCGAACCCGTGCTCGAACGGACGCTCGGGGTGCCGCTGTTCCAGGAGCAGCTCATGCAGATGGCGATCGCCGTCGGCGGGTGCTCCGGGGACGACGCGGACCTGCTCCGGCGGGCGATGGGCTCCAAGCGCGGCCTCGAGAAGATCGAGCGGCTGCGCGAGAAGCTCTACGCGGGGATGGCGGCGAACGAGATCCACGGCGCGGACGCCGACGCGATCTACGCCAAGATCCAGGCGTTCGCGAACTTCGGGTTCGCGGAGAGCCACTCGATCAGCTTCGCGCTCATCGTCTACGCGAGCGCCTGGATGCGGCTGCACTACCCGGGGGCGTTCCTGGCGGCCCTGCTCCGGGCGCAGCCGATGGGGTTCTACTCGCCGCAGACCCTGGTCGCCGACGCCCGACGGCACGGGGTGCGGGTGCTGCGTCCGGACGTCCTGCGGTCGGCGGTCGACGCGACGCTGGAGCCGCTGTCCGACGGCGAGACCGGTCCGACGGGAGCCGACGCCTGCCTGGCCGAGGAACAGCCCCCCGTGCTGCCGTTCGACGGCTCGTCGCCCGACGACACCGCTGACCACCGCCGTGACGGTGCCTTCGCCGTCCGCCTGGGGCTGGTCGAGGTCGCCTCGCTCGGCCGGCGGAGCGCCGAGGCGATCGTCGCGGAGCGCGAGGCGAACGGACCCTTCACCGACATGTCCGACCTGGCCCGCCGGGTCCGGCTGACGACGGCGCAGCTCGAGGCCCTGGCCGCGGCGGACGCCTTCGCCGGGCTCGGCATCGACCGGCGCAGCGGCATGTGGTCGGCGGCACAGGCCGCGGCGGAACGCCCCGACCAGCTGCCCGACACGCAGGTCACGGTGCAGCCGCCGCTGTTCGGGCAGATGACGAGCGGCGACGTCCTGATCGCGGACATGTGGTCGACGGGCATGTCGACGGACGACCACCCGGTGCACCACGTCCGACCGCGACTGCGGGCCCGCGGGGTGCTCAGCGTGCAGGACACCGCGACGGCGGAGACCGGACGGCGGGTCGAGGTGGGCGGCGTCGTGACGCACCGGCAGCGACCGGCGACGGCGTCGGGCATCACGTTCCTGAACGTCGAGGACGAGACCGGGCTCGTGAACGTCATCTGCAGCGTGGGCGTGTGGGGCCGGTACCGACGGGTGGCGCGGGAGTCGCCGGCCGTGGTGGTGCGGGGGATCCTGGAGCGGTCGCCGGACGGCGTGGT
>CAJYIG010000068.1 GCA_913774725.1 uncultured Curtobacterium sp.
GGCAGGGCGACGCGACGGAGACCTACACGACCTACGCCGCCGCGTGGGAGGCGGACCGGACGGACTGCACGGCGAAGCCGATCACCGGGACCGAGATGTCCGCGCAGCAGCAGGCCGCGGTCCGCGCAGCGGACGACACCGTCGACCTGCGCGACCTCGCGGCGACCTGCGCGGAGCGCGGTGTCGCACCGTGGACGGCCGCCGTCGAGACGGACGACCAGGCGCGCGTCGCCGCCGGGCTCCTCGAGTACTGCCCCGGCCACCCGGAACGGGACCGCCTGCAGGAGGCGCTGCTCGCCCACCGGGGCTGAGCCGCGCCTCCAGGCCGGTCCGGTGAGCGCGCGGGACCGCGGCGGACCGTACCGGGCAGCGCTGCGTCAGCCCTCGGGGTGGTCGCGGCCGGGGAGCCAGGACTTGCCCGGGACGCCCCAGCTGCTCTTGCGGACGGCCTTCGCCGCCTGCTTGGCGTAGGGGTGCCCGAGGCGGTCGGCGTACAGGTAGCCGTCGAGGTGGTCGTACTCGTGCTGGAAGATCCGGGCGAGCCAGCCGTGGGCCTCGACCTCGAACGGGGTGCCCTCGGCGTCGACGGCGCGGAGCAGGACGCCCTCGGCGCGGCGCAGCGGGAAGCGCTCGCCCGGGATCGAGAGGCAGCCCTCGGACTCCTCGTCCTCGTCGAGCTCCTCGACCGACTCCGGCACGGGCGGGGTGGTCCAGAGCACCGGGTTCACGGCGACACCGCGGTGCAGGACCTCGTCGTCGTCGGTCCACGAGTACACGAACAGGCGTTTGCCCACCCCCACCTGCGGGCCCGCGAGGCCGACCCCGGGGGCCAGGTCCATCGTCTCGTACATGTCCTGCACCAGGGAACGGAGGTCGTCGTCGAACGCGGTGACCTCGGTCGCGCGCTCGTGGAGGACGGGTTCGCCGGTGATGCGGATGGGGAGGACGGGCATTCACCCAGGTTATCCGGCCAGGACCGGTAGCCTCATCGCGTGACGACGGACCTCCCGATCCCGGACGCGGTCAACCTGACGCCGTTCCAGGCCCTGATGATCCCCGTCGCGCTCGTCGGTGCCGTCTTCCTGTCACTCGGGGCGCAGTTCCAGAGCCGCGGGGTGCAGCGCGTCGAGGCCCGGCTCGGTCGGCAGTCGAAGGGTCTGTCGGTGCGACACGTCCTCGGCCTGCTCGGCAGCGGCTGGTGGGTCCTCGGCACGCTCATGCTCGGGCTCGCGGTCGTGCTCCAGCTCATCAGCATCACCAACGCCCCGCTCATCGTCGTGCAGCCGCTCGGCGCCGTCGCGCTCGTCATCACCACGTGGTTCTCGTCGCGTTCGTCGGGCGTCCCGCTCGGGCAGCAGGCCCGTCGAGCCGTCTGGACCTGCATCATCGGCGTCGGCATCTTCGTCGGCATCGCCGCGGTGGTCGGTCGCGAGAGCGCGATCACGCACCAGCAGCTCGTCACGATCCTGGTGGTCCTGGCGGTCGTGCTCGTGGCCGTGCTCCTGTCGTTCCGGTTCGCGGCGAAGCGGGCGAGCGCCATGTACTACATCGTCGGGGCGGGGGTGCTCTACGGGTTCGTCGCGACGTTGGCGAAGGTGGTCCTGAACCGCTTCCTGCACGGCACGTTCGACTGGTTGACCGCGATCGCGATCGTCGGGGTCGTCGTGGCGGCCGCGCTCGGCGGGTACTTCGTGCAGAACGCGTACTCGAGCGGGTCGGCCGACCTGGTGATCGCCGGGCTCACGGTCATCGACCCGATCGTGGCGGTGGGGATCGGTGTCATCGTGCTCGGCGAGGCGGCGGGGGCGCCGTGGATCGCGGTGGTCGGGTTCCTGGTCGCCGCGGTCATCGCCATCGCCGGGGTGTTCCTGCTCGCGAAGCACCACCCCGAGACGCGGCGCTGACGGCGCACGCGGTCGGTGCGCGCGGTCGGCGGTGGGTCGGTGCGTGGGCGGCGTCCGGTCGGTGCGTGGGCGGCGTCCGGTCGGCTCGCGGTCGGCGTCTCGTCGGCTCCGGCGGTCGTCCGCGAGGCTGACGCGTGCGCTCGGGACCGTGCGGTACCGTCGAGGCCCGACCAGCAACCGCCCACGAGAGGACGATGCCAGCCGTGTCAGAGGACGCCACCACCGCCACCGCCGAGCCGACGGGTGCGACGGGCGGGTCCCGACCGCTGCGCGTCATGATCGCGGCCGACACCTTCCCGCCCGACGTCAACGGCGCCGCCACCTTCGCCGAGCAGCTCGCCGTCGGCCTCGCCGAGCGCGGGCACGAGGTCCACGTCGTCGCCCCCGCGTCGAGCGCCCACCACGGCACCTTCGACGAGGAGCACCGCGGGGTCGTGCTCACCGTGCACCGTCTCAAGTCCTACAAGTGGCCGTGGCACGCCTGGCTGCGGTTCGTGTGGCCCTGGAGCGTCCGCAAGTGGACCGCGCCGATCCTCGACGCCGTGCAGCCGGACGTCCTGCACATCCAGTCGCACATCGTCATCGGGCGCGGGATCGCGCACGAGGCCCACGAGCGCGGCATCCGCATCGTGGCGACGAACCACTTCATGCCGGAGAACCTGCTCGAGTACGTGCCGTTCGGCCGCCGGACGCTGCCGATCGCCCTGAAGATCGCGTGGAACGACGCCGCCAAGACCTACCGGCTCGCCGACGCCATCACGACCCCGACCGTCCTGGCCGCCGACTACCTCCGACACGCCATCGCCGGACAGCGGGTGCTCGCGATCTCCTGCGGTCTCGACGCCTCGCGCTACACCGCACGGAGCGGACGGCCCGCCGGCAACGACATCGTCTTCGTCGGTCGTGTCGCCCCGGAGAAGAACCTCGACGTGCTCGTCCGGGCGCTCCCGCTGCTGCCGGCGGAGCTCCACGCGACGCTCACCATCGTCGGCGGTGGCGAGATGATCCCGAAGCTGAAGACGCTCGTGCAGGAGCTCGGGCTCACCGACCGCGTCCGGTTCGCCGGGTTCGTCTCGGACGAGGCCAAGCGCCGGGCGCTGACGAACGGCACCGTGTTCGCGATGCCCTCGACCGCGGAGCTGCAGAGCATCTCGTCGCTCGAGGCGATGGCGTCCGGGCTGCCGGTCGTCGCCGCGGACTCGATGGCGCTGCCGCACCTGATCGACGGCAACGGGTACCTGTTCACCCCGGGCGACGTCCAGGACCTCGCCGTGAAGCTCGCGCAGGTGCTGCAGGCCTCGGAGACCGACTACCAGGCGATGCGGGAGCGCAGCCTGGCCATGATCGAGGCACACGACATCAACCGCACGCTCGCGACGTTCGAGTCGCTGTATCGTGGGGAGTCGGTGGCCTGACGGTCCCCGACGAGGGGCGGTAGCCAAGCTGGTCAAGGCACTCGGCTCATAACCGAACGATCGCGGGTTCAAGTCCCGCCCGCCCTACCGAGCAGTCCAGAAAGGCTGGCCCGCCCGTGCACCTGCCCCGACGACGAGACACCCCCGACGACCACGGACCGACCCCGAACGTGACGTTCGAGGCCACCCGGGTCGGTACCGGCGTGCGCGTCAACGCCTTCCGCATCGGCTTCATGGGCGCCCTCGGCGTGCTCATCGCCCTGCTCGCCGGCGTGATCGTCCAGCAGCTCAGCACGGTCCTCGTCTACATCGGCGTCGCGCTCTTCCTGTCGCTCGGCATCGACCCGCTGGTCTCCTTCCTCGAGCGCTTCATCCCGCGCTGGGCGGCGATCACCATCGTCGTGGTCGGGGTGCTCTCCGCCTTCGCCGGCGTGGTGTTCGCGGTCGTCCCGATCCTCATCCAGCAGGCGACGAACCTCGTCCAGAACTTCCCGGAGATCATCCAGGACATCTCGCGGCAGGAGTGGTTCCAGGACCTCTCGCAGCAGTTCGCGGGTGCGTTCGACGTGGATCACGCCCTGCAGTCGCTGCAGTCCTTCGTCGAGGACCCGGGCAACCTCCTGAGCCTCGGCGGCGGCATCCTGGCGGTCGGCAGCGGCATCCTGTCCGGGCTGACCGGGGCCGTGATCGTCATCATCCTGATGCTGTACTTCCTGGCGTCGATGCGCGGCCTCAAGTCGATGGCGTACCGCTTCGTCCCGGCGACCCGTCGGCAGAACTTCATCGACGTCAGTGAGCAGATCACCCAGGCTGTGGGTCGGTACGTCGTCGGGCAGATCAGCCAGGCGCTCATCAACGGCATCCTCAGCCTGGTCTTCCTGCTCGTCATCGGCGCGCCGCTGCCGGTGCTGCTGGCGACCTTCGCGTTCCTCGGCTCGCTCATCCCGCTGGTCGGCACCCTGGCCGCCGCGGTCGTCATCTCGCTGCTCTGCCTGTTCGCCTCGCCGGCCACCGCCCTGGCCGCCGCGATCTACTACCTTGTCTACATGCAGGTCGAGGCGTACCTCATCTCCCCGCGCATCATGTCCCGCGCGGTGCAGGTCCCCGGCGCCCTCGTGGTGATCGCCGCGGTCGCCGGCGGCACGATCGGCGGCGTCCTCGGTGCCCTGGTCGCCGTGCCGGTCGCCGCCTCGGTGATCATCATCGTGCAGAAGGTCATCTACCCGCGCCAGGAGCAGTCGTGACCGGTCTCACCGAGCACGTCGCCGCGCGGGACGCCTGGGCCAGGAGCCCCCGCGGCCCGCTCGCCCTGGTGAACGCGCAGCACGTCGACCGCCCGCAGCCGGTGTGGCCGGTCGCGGGACAGTGGGCACCGGCTCCGGGCGGGCTCACCGTCACCGCCACCGCGTCGGACGGCGTCGTGGTCGACGGCGTCCCGGTGGACGGCACGGTGCTGGTCGCCGGCGACACCGCGGTGGTGCCCTCGACGGTCGCCTTCGCCGACGGGCTCGCCGGGACGGTGCACGGCCGGACGATCGACAGCCGAACACCAGACGGCCAGACCCTCCGGGTCTGGGACCCGGCGTCCGACGCGGTGTCGCGCTTCGCTCGCATCGCCCGCTTCGCCCCGCGTCCGGAGGGGTGGGTCACGACGGGCAGGTACGAACCCCGGTCCGGCCTGGAGGCACCCGGTCACCTCACCGACGCCGCCGGCGACGCCCTGCCGATCGCGGGCACGATCACGACCACCGTCGACGGGGTCACCGTCCGTCTCACCGCGGCCCGGTCCGCGCCGTTCCACGGCCGGCCGCGGCTGCAGCTCATCGTGCAGGACGCCACCAGCGCGCTGCCGGAGGACGACCCCGGCAGCTCGTACTCGATGAGCCGCTTCCTGTACCTCGACGAGCCGGACGGCGCCGCCGACGTCACCCTCGACTGGGAGTGGCTCGTGCTGCCGCCGTGCGCGTTCTCCTACCAGTACGCCTGCCCGGTCCCGCCGGAGGAGAACCGGATCCCGGTCTCCCTGACCGCGGGGGAGCGGCACCCGATCGACGGCACCGGAGCCGTGCTGCACTGAGCTCGTCCCCACCCGTTGCCCGACGGGTGTGGCGTTCCCAGCGCGGACGCTGCATAATGGGCGTGTCCGCAGGGACATCACAATCTGATACCGATGGTTCCGCTACCGGGACTCCGCACCACAGGTCGATGGGGAAGTCGCACCTGACGAAGCGGAGGAATCGTGAACGGAACGACGACAGGGGTGCTCTACGTGCACTCCTCACCACGCGCGCTCTGCCCGCACGTCGAATGGGCAGCAGGTCGCGCGATGAGCCGCGCCGTGAACTTCTCGTGGCTCGACCAGCCCGCGCTCGACGGTTCCCGTCGCACGGAGTTCACCTGGACCGGGCAGGTCGGCACGGGCGCGGCGATCGCCTCTGCCCTGCGCGGCTGGGAGCACCTGCGCTACGAGGTCACCGAGGAGCCCACGGCGCAGTCCGACGGTGGTCGGTGGATGCACACGCCCGACCTCGGCGTCTTCTTCGCGCAGACGGACGTGTCGGGCAACATGGTCGTCCCCGAGGACCGTGTGCGCTACGCCATGGAGGTCGCCGGCAGCAACGCCCTCGAACTCCACCGTGAGCTCCGGCTGGCCCTCGGGCAGGCCTGGGACGACGAACTGGAGCCCTTCCGGCACGCCGCCGAGGGCAACCCCGTCGTCTGGCTGCACCGCGTCGGCTGACCGCACCCGCTTCCTCCGCACCACCTCGGACGCCGCCCGCTCCCTCCGGAGCCGGCGGCGTCCGTCGTCCCCACCGGAGTCGGGCGTGCGCCCTGCGCCCTGCGCCTCCCGCTGCCCTGAAGTCGCACGACGTGCCGCCGGCGGACGTCCTGGTCGCGGGACATGCCGTCGGAGCGGGAGGTGTGCGGCATGTCGTGCGACGAGAGGTTCCACACTGCGTCGGCCGACGCTCGCTGTCCAAGTCGCACGACTCGCCGCGGGCGGACACTCCGGTCGCAGGACTCGCCGTCGGGGCCGGAGGTGAGCGGCACGTCGTGTGACCAGAACGGACCGGACGGGGCCGGAACGGGGCGCGGGGCCGGGACCGGGCACCGGGACGACGGAGGCCCGCCCTGCGGACG
>CAJYIG010000069.1 GCA_913774725.1 uncultured Curtobacterium sp.
TCTTTCCCTACACGACGCTCTTCCGATCTGGCTCGGTCAGGGTGCCGCCGCGTCGGCGTTCTCCCCCGCGTCGTCCGCCGCCGTCGCACGGCTGGCCGGACGCCAGCGGCTCGGCCGGTACTTCGGCCGCTACGGCGCGTGGAAGAGCCTCGGCTACGTGCTCGGCCCGGTGCTCGGCATCGTGCTCGTCGAGGGCATCGGCCTGCGCGCGCTGTACGTGGCGCTGACGGTCCTGGCGATCGTCGCAGCTGCGTGGGTCGCGGTCGCGATGCCGGCCCTGCCCGTCCACCCGCGGCGGCGCACGACGCTCGCCGACCTGGTCCGGCAGACCACGGACCGGTCGTTCCTCGTCCCGACGCTCCTGCTCGCGACGACGACCGGCGTGCTCGGCGTCGTGGTCGGGTTCCTCCCGCTCGTGGCGGTCCGGCTCGACCTGCCCGCCCTCGTCGGCGCGGTCGCCATCGCCGTGGTCGCCCTCGTCTCCACCGTGCTGCAACCGCTCACGGGGCGGCTCCGCGACCAGGGTCGCCTCGACACCCGTGCCGGGTGCACGGGGGGACTTCTGCTCGCCGCCGCCGGACTCGCCGTCCTCGCAGCCCTGCCCGGCCCGGTCACGCTGTTCGTCGCGGCCGCGGCGGTCGGCGGCATGCTCGGCACGGTGACGCCGCTCGCGTTCGCGCACCTGGCCGCGTCCACCCCCGACGACCGGATGGGCCGGACGATGGGCAACGCGGAGCTCGGGCGTGAGGTCGGTGACGCCGGAGGGCCGCTGCTCGTCGGCGCCGTGGCGACGGCCTGGAGCCTACCTGCGGCCATCGCCGTCGCGGCGGTCGCGACCGCCGCGGTGGGCGCCACGGGTTGGCGGGCACTGCGCGCGGATGCCGACGGTGCCCCGGACACCACGGGGACCGACGCCGACGTTGCGGGGCCACCGACCGGCTCCTGACGCGACACGGCACCGGACGGGAGGCACGGTGCAGGCCGGCCACGCGCCTCCCGTCCGTCCCGGTCGGACCGGGCACCGTCGGGGTCAGGACGCGACGGCTCCGGACCAGAGCAGGACCGGGGCCAGGACGAGCAGGACCGCGCAGAGAACGGGACCGCGGGTCCACAACGCGGCGGGCTGCCCCTCACTTGATGCCGGTGGAGGCGATGCCCTGCACGAACTGCCGCTGGAAGGCGAGGAACACCACGAGCAGCGGCAGCACGGTGACGGTCGCGATCGCCATGACCGCACCCCACGGCGAGCTGAACGCCGGGTTGTTCGTCAGCGTGGACAGCGCCACCGGCACGGTCAGGTTCTCGTTCCCCTGCAGCACGACGAGCGGCCAGAGGAAGTCGTTCCACCGGGTCATGAACCCCAGGATCACGAGGACGCCGACGAGGGGCCCGCACGACGGCAGCACAACACGGAAGAACGTCTGGAACTCCCCCGCGCCGTCGAGCCGGGCAGCCTCCATCAGCGCGTCCGGGACGCCGAGCATGAACTGCCGGGCGATGAAGATCCCGACGACGTCGAACACCGTCGGCAGGATCACCGCCCACGGGGAGTCGACGAGTCCCATCTTCGCGACGACGAGGAAGCTCGGCACGATGGTCACCTGGATCGGGATCATGATCGTGACGAGGAACGCGGCGTAGAGCAGCCCGCGGCCCCGGAACCGGAACTTCGCGAGCGCGTACCCGGCCATGAGCGACACGACGACGCTGAGCGCGGTGCCGAGGCTCGTGATGAGCGCCGAGTTGCCGAGCCACCGCCACACCGGCTGGGTGCTGAACACCTGGGCGTAGTTGTCGAAGGACGGGTCCGCCGGGAACAGGTAGAACGAACCGCTCTGCGACTGCCCGCCCGGTGTGAGCGCCGACACCACCATCCAGTACAGCGGGAACACCATCACGACGGCCAGGGCACTCAGGACGGCGACGAGCAGCCACCGGCCGGGGCGAGGGCGGATGCGGGTACGCGGCGGTGCGGTGCGGGACAGGGCCGAGCGGCCGCGGGTCTCGGTGAGGGCCATCAGTGCATCTCCTCCGCCTTGCGGTTGGCCCGCTGCCGCAGCAGCGTGAACACGAGCAGGATCGCGACGAGGACCAGTCCGAGGGCCGCCGCGTAGCCCATCCGGGCGTCGATGAACGCCGACCGGAACACGTACTGGATGAGCACGGTGGTCGAGAAGCCGGGGCCACCACCGGTCATCACGTAGATGACGTCGAAGGCCTGCAGCGAGAAGACCACGTTGAGGATGAGCAGGATCGACGTCGTCGGTCGGAGGAGCGGCCAGGTGATCGTCCGGAACCGTGCCCAGCGGGACGCGCCGTCGATCGCGGCGGCCTCCTTGAGCTCGGTGGGCACGGACTGCAGCGCGCCGAGGTAGATCACCATGCAGAACCCGATGCGGGTCCACACCACCACGATCACGAGCGTCACCATCGCCCACCCGGGAGCGGTCAGCCACGGCAGCCGCCCGAGCCCGAGCGCTTCGAGCAGGTTGTTCACCACGCCGTAGTCGCCGTTGAAGATCCACGACATCACCACACCGACGACCACGCCGGCGGCG
>CAJYIG010000070.1 GCA_913774725.1 uncultured Curtobacterium sp.
CAGAACGCCGGGACGTGCCTCCCGGCCGTCGTCGGCGCGTGCCGGAGGTCGCCAGGCGTCGGTCGGTACGCTCGTGTCGTGCCCACCACGAGCCCTGCGCCCGCCGGAGCGGGCCGGTGAGCCGGACCGACGGCGCCGTCACCGGGACGCTCGCGAACAGCCGACGACGCATCGTCGACCTGGCGACGAGCCTGCCCGTGTGGGCCGCGGTCCTGCTGGTCTGGGGCGGCGGGCGTCTCGTGTCCACGGTCTGGTTGGCGCTCGCCTACCCGCTGATGGCCCGTGCGATGCCGGACAACGCGATCTGGGGGAACGAGCACGGCTTCGGGTCCTTCCTGACCGCGTGGGACGGGCAGTACTACGAGCAGATCTCCGTGCACGGCTACCCGAGCACGCTGCCCCTCGACACCGCCGGACACGTCGCGCAGAACGCATGGGCCTTCCTACCGGCGTTCCCCTTCGCCATCCGGATGCTGACGGCCTCGACCGGGGTGCCGTTCACCGTGGGCGCACCGCTCGTCGCCCTCGCCGCCGGGCTGGTCGCGACCTTCCTGCTGCACCGGCTTGTGAGCGACCGTGCCGGGAACGCCGCGGGCATGTGGGCGGTCTTCTTCTTCACCTGCGGTCCGCTGTCGTTCCTGCTCCAGGTGGGCTACGCGGAGAGCACCTTCCTCGCGCTGACGTTCGGTGCCCTGCTCGCGCTCGAGCGGCGTCGGTACGGCCTGCTGGCGGTGCTCGGGGTCGTCGCCGCGTTCACGCGCCCGGGTGCGCTCGCGCTGCCGCTGCTGCTCGGGGTCGTCGCACTGGTCCGCTGGGTGCGGGCACGACGGGCAGCTGCCGGTACCGGTGTGCGGTCGCTCGACGCCTTCCCCGTGGCGGAGCGGGTGCGGGTCGTGGTCGCGGGCGTGGTGATGGCGGCTGCGGGGCTGGCGTGGCCGGTCGTCGCGGCGCACGTCACCGGGCGGCCCGACGCGTACCTCGAGACCGAGATGTCCTGGTGGGTCAACTTCATCGGGCGGGTCGAGTTCACGCCGATGACGCCCTGGTTCCTGATCGCCGGCCGCTGGCTCGGGGTCGGCGGCGTCCTCATCGTGGTGTTCCTGCTCGTGGCGTACCCGGTCTGGCTGCTGCGCCGGTCGACCCAGGCGCTCGGCTCCACGACGGTGCTGTACTCCGCCGCCTACGCGCTCTACATCTTCGCGGTGTCGCTGCCGATGGCGTCGACGCCCCGGCTCCTCATGCCGCTCGCGCCGCTGTTCGGCTCCCCCGAGCTCGTCGCACGGCCCTGGATGCGCTGGACGTTCGTGAGCTGTGCGCTGCTCGGGCAGCCGGTGCTCGTCGCCGTGCTCTGGTTGCTCGGCCCGCCCTGACGCCGACCCGGACTTCGCCGAGACGCCGCCGCGACGCCGAGACGCCCCCGGATCCGGAGGCGTCTCGCGTGCTCGGCGGTGTCTCGCCGCTGCAGAGGTGTCTCGACGGACTCCTGCTAGAGCTCGACGGTGCCGTGGTGGCCGGTGTCGGGCTGGCTCTGCTTGCCGAGCGCGGCCTTCAGCGTCTGCACCAGGCTGCCGACGGGGCCGGTGTCCTGCGTCCAGTACTCGACCGAGTCACCCTCGACGGTCAGCAGTCGGATGGTCGGGTCCTGTCGGCCCTCGGGGAACCACGCCTCGGCGAAGGGCGACCAGAGTTCGTCGATCACGGACTCGTCGCGGGTGACCGTGGCCGTCCCGGCGATCGACAGGTAGCCGCCCTGCGACTCGATGGCGACGTTGACGTGCGGGTTCCGCGCGATGTCCTCCACCTTCTCGCTGCCGTCCTGCACCAGGAAGCGCAGGGTCCCGTTGAACGCCTTGTCCTGCACGGCGAGGGGACGGGCGTGCAGGTTGCCGTCGTCGCTGACGGTGGTGAGCAGGGCGGTTCGGGCGCCGTGGACGATGTCCGAGATGGCTGCGCGGTGGTCTGCCTGCGTGTCGGTCATGATGCTCCTGTTCGTCGTGCGCCCCGTTGTGCTCGACGTCCGGCCGGGCACTGCCCGGGCGCGTTCCGTTCCCGCCAGTGTGCCCCTCGTCGCTGGGACCTGCCCGGCGCGGCCAGGCTGGCCCCGGAGCGCGGAGGGGACGGGCAGGGGTCAGGCGGAGGGTTCGCGGATCGTCGTCTCGACGTCGACGACCTGCGGGACGCGCGGCATCGAGGCGAAGCCGAAGGCCACGGGCGGGTCGAGCGGGGCCAGTGTGCCGAGCGGCTCCCCCGCCCAGGACCCCGAGACGGCCGTGACGTCGTGCGCCCCGGTCACGCCGTAGTACTCGCGGCGGCCGCCGCCGGCGGTGCCGGCGGTCCCCGCGCCGGGAGCGACGAGTCGTGCGACGGGGTCGATCACGCTGAGCCACCTGGGGTCCCGCGCGATCGGCTTCGGCACGATGCGGAGCACCCGCCCGAGCGGGGAGATCGCCCCGACGTCGATCGAGGCGCGGAGCGGGCCGGCGTCGAGCTCGAGCCCGCGCGCGGTCCGCCGGGCGCTGACGTCGACCACGGAGACGGTGTCGAACCGGTAGGTGCCGGAGACGTACGCTGCGACGATCTCGTCCGGCGCGAGCAGGACGCTCGACCCGTCGGGCTGCTCCACGAAGACGTCCGTGAAGGCCCCGAACGGCGACCGCTCCCACATGCCGACGACGAACCGCACGCCGGACGTCGTGCCGACGCCCATGATGCGACCACGGAACCGACGCTCGACGATCTCGGGACGGGGTGACATGCCCTGGACGCTACCCGGCGCTGCCGTGAGCCGGCGTGGCGGGCGCGGGGCGAGCCTCCCGGCCGGATGCCTGCCCGTGCCGCTGCCCTGCTGCCGCTGACGCTGCTGCTGCTGCTGCTGCTGCTGCTGCGGAGCGGAGCGGAGCGTGACGCGGAAGCGACAGACTGTGCCGGAACATCGGCGCACATCTTTCGCTTCCGCGGGAGGAACGGGACGACGCCCTACGGCACCGGCACCGGCTCGGCGAGCAGCTCGCGCACCCGCGGCGCGACCCGCGTGCCGTAGAGCTCGATCGACCGCATCATGTCCTCGTGCGGCAGGCGCCCCGTCGCGTAGCGCATGTCGAAGCGCGAGACGCCGAGGATCCGCATGTTGCGCGCGATCTTCCGCGCCACCGTCTCCGGCGACCCGACGTACAGCGACCCGCCCGCGGAGAGCCCGGCCTGGTACTGCGCGGCGTCCAGGGGCGGCCAGCCGCGCTCGCGGCCCAGACGGTCGGTGACGGCCTTGTGGTACGGCCAGTACCGCTCGGCGGCCTCCTCGTCGGTCTCGGCGACGAAGCCCGGCGAGTGCATCGCGATGGGCTGCTGTGGGAGCTCGAGCTGCGCCAGCGCCTGGCGGTAGAGCCGTGAGAACGGGGCGAACTGTGCCGGCTGCCCGCCGATGATCGCGAGGAACAGCGGCAGGCCGTACGACGCCGCGCGGATCACGGACTGCGGCGAACCACCGACGCCGACCCACGTCGGGATCGGGCCGTGCTCGAGCTTCGGGAAGACGTCCTGGTCGACCAGCGCCGCACGCTTCGTCCCCGACCACGTGACGGCGTCGCCGCCGCGCAGGGCGTTCCAGAGCTGCAGCTTCTCCTCGAACAGGACCTCGTAGTCCGACAGGTCGTAGCCGAACAGGGGGAACGACTCGGTGAAGGAACCGCGGCCGAGGATGACCTCCGCCCGACCGTCGGACAGGGCGTCGACCGTGGCGAAGCGCTCGTACACGCGGACCGGGTCGTCCGACGACAGCACGGTGACGGCGGAGCCCATCCGGATGCGTTCGGTGCGGGCGGCGATCGCAGCGAGGACCACCTCGGGGGCGCTGACCACGAAGTCCTCGCGGTGGTGCTCCCCGACGCCGATGAAGTCGATGCCGACCTGGTCGGCGAGCACGGCCTGGTCGACGACGTCGCGGATGCTCTGTGCGTCGGACCGGAGCGACCCGTCAGCACGCTCGGTGACGTCGCCGAACGTGTCGAGGCCGAGCTGCACCGGTCCGATGCGCTCGGGTGCGGGCGGCGGGACGTCCGAGGGACGGCCGGTGCCGAATGCGTTGCTCATGTGCGCCTCCTGGTCGATGCGTTCGCATAGATCGTAGCACCCTGCGGCCCCGCAGGCCATCCCCGCGACCCCGTCCGGCGACCGGCCAGCACGGCGGCGTAGCGTCCCGCGCATGGCGAACATCCCCGACCAGACCGACCGTCGCATCGTCGTGACCGGCGCGAACAGCGGCACGGGCAAGGAGACCGCGAAGCGACTCGCCGGCGCCGGGGCGAGCGTCGTGCTCGCCGTCCGCACGACCGCCAAGGGCGAGGACGCGGCCACTGAGATCCGCCGGGAGCACCCGGGCGCCGACCTCGAGGTCCGCGAGCTCGACCTCGCCGACCTCGGCAGCGTCCGCCGGTTCGCCGCGGGGATCGCCGGCGAGGACCGTCCGCTCCACGTCCTGGTGAACAACGCCGGTGTGATGGCCCCGCCCGAGCGCTTCGAGACCGCCGACGGCTTCGAGCTGCAGTTCGGCACGAACTTTCTGGGGCACCTGGCGCTGACGAACCTGCTGCTGCCGACGCTGCTCGGCACGCCCTCGGGCAGCGACGACCCGCGGCCACCGCGCGTCGCCACGATGTCGAGCCTCGCCGCGATCCCCGGCAGCATCCGCTTCGCCGACCCACAGTGGGAGCACGGCTACAACGGCTGGCGCGCCTACGCCCAGTCGAAGCTCGCCGACCTGCTCCTCGCCCTGCACCTGCACCGCCTGTCCGTCGAGCGGGACTGGCCCCTCGTCAGCACGGCGGCGCACCCCGGGTACACCCGCACGAACCTGCAGTCCGCCGGGCGTTCGCTCGGCCGCGACCGGCCGGTGCGGGCCAGCGACCGCGCACTCCCCCTCACGCAGGCGGTGGAGCAGGGCGCGGAGCCGCTGCTCTACGCCGCGGTCGGGCCGGCTGCGGTCGGCGGCGCCTACTACGGGCCGTCCGGGTTCGGCGGCCTGACCGGTCCGACCACCACCGTGTCGGTGCCGCGGTCGGCCCGCAGCGCGGACCTCGCCCGCTCGCTGTGGGCGGTCGCCGAGGACCTCACCGACACGCACGCGCCCGCCTGACGACGGCGCGCGGCGGCGGCGCGGCACGTCGGCGGACCACGGCGTCACGGCACGTCGGCGCACCGCGGCGCCGCGGCAGATCGACGCACCACGGCACCGCGGCAGATCGGCGCACCACGGCGTCACGGCAGGTCGGCGCACGGGGCCGTCGCGACACGTCGGCCGGGAGGTACCACCCACCCCCGCCCCGTCGGCGTCAGAACCGCACGTGGTCACGCGCGAACGCGGCGATCACCCCGGCCTCGAGGGCAC
>CAJYIG010000071.1 GCA_913774725.1 uncultured Curtobacterium sp.
CGCGGCAAGGCCGGCGGCGTCAAGGTCGCGAAGACCCCGGACGAGGCGTACGAGCACGCGCAGGCGATCCTCGGCCTCGACATCAAGGGCCACACCGTCCAGCGCGTGATGGTCGCCCAGGGCGCCGACATCGCCGAGGAGTTCTACTTCTCGGTGCTGCTCGACCGGGCGAACCGCTCCTACCTGTCGCTCGTCAGCGTCGAGGGCGGCATGGAGATCGAGCAGCTCGCGGTCGAGAAGCCCGAGGCGCTCGCGCGCGTCGAGGTGAACCCGCTGACCGGCATCAACAAGGAGGCGGCGCTCGACATCGCCCGCCAGGCGAACTTCCCGTCCGAGCTCCAGGACCAGGTCGCGGACGTGTTCGTGAAGCTCTACGACGTGTTCGCGGGCGAGGACGCCACGCTCGTCGAGGTCAACCCGCTGGTCCGCACCGGCGACGGGCAGATCCTGGCCCTCGACGGCAAGGTCTCGCTCGACGACAACGCCGACTTCCGCCACGAGCAGCACAAGCAGCTCGAGGACACCGCGAGCGAGGACCCGCTCGAGGCCAAGGCGAAGCAGCACGGCCTGAACTACGTGAAGCTCGACGGCGAGGTCGGCGTGATCGGCAACGGCGCCGGGCTCGTCATGTCGACGCTCGACGTCGTCGCCTACGCCGGTGAGCGCCACGGCGGCGTGAAGCCCGCGAACTTCCTCGACATCGGCGGCGGCGCCTCGGCCGAGGTCATGGCGAACGGCCTCGACGTCATCCTCGGCGACCCGCAGGTGAAGAGCGTCTTCGTGAACGTCTTCGGCGGCATCACTGCGTGCGACGCCGTCGCGAACGGCATCGTCGCCGCACTCGGCATCCTCGGCGACTCGGCGACCAAGCCGCTGGTCGTGCGCCTGGACGGCAACAACGTCGACGAGGGTCGCCGGATCCTGAGCGAGGCTGCGCACCCGCTCGTGACGATCGCCGAGACCATGGACGATGCGGCCGAGCAGGCCGCCGAGCTCGCCGCGGCCGCGGCGTAAGGAGCACCAGAGCAATGTCGATCTTCCTCAACAAGGACTCCAAGGTCATCGTCCAGGGCATCACCGGCGGCGAGGGCACGAAGCACACCGCGCTCATGCTCAAGGCCGGCACGCAGGTCGTCGGCGGGGTGAACGCCCGCAAGGCCGGCACCACCGTCACGCACGGCGACGTCGAGCTGCCCGTGTTCGGCTCGGTCCGCGAGGCCGTCGACACCACGGGCGCCGACGTCTCGATCGTGTTCGTCCCGCCGGCGTTCGCGAAGGACGCCGTGATGGAGGCCATCGACGCCGAGGTCCCCCTCGTCGTCGTCATCACCGAGGGCATCCCCGTGCAGGACTCCGCGGAGTTCTGGGCGCACGCCAAGGCCCTCGGCGGCAAGACCCGGATCATCGGTCCGAACTGCCCCGGCATCATCACCCCGGGCGAGTCGCTCGTCGGCATCACCCCGGCGACGATCACCGGCAAGGGCCCGATCGGCCTCGTGTCGAAGTCCGGCACCCTGACCTACCAGATGATGTACGAGCTGCGTGACCTGGGCTTCTCAACGGCCATCGGCATCGGCGGCGACCCGGTCATCGGCACCACGCACATCGACGCGCTCGCCGCGTTCGAGGCCGACCCGGAGACGACGGCGATCGTCATGATCGGTGAGATCGGCGGCGACGCCGAGGAGCGCGCGGCCGACTACATCAAGGCGCACGTCACGAAGCCGGTCGTCGGCTACGTCGCGGGCTTCACCGCGCCGGAGGGCAAGACGATGGGACACGCGGGCGCGATCGTGTCCGGTTCCGCCGGCACCGCCGAGGCCAAGAAGCAGGCGCTCGAGGCCGCGGGCGTCAAGGTCGGCAAGACGCCGTCCGAGACGGCAGCGCTGCTGCGCGAGGTGGTCGCCGCCACGACCGCGTAGCGGTCCGTACGACCCGACGGACGGGAGGCGCGGCGCCGCTGGGCACCGCGCCTCCCGTCCTGCTGTGGACGGTCGGTCAGTCTCCACAGGTGCCGCGCGGCTCGCTCGGCGACCACGGGACGGCACGTACCCTGGCCACGATGAACCGCCTGGGAACCGCACTGCTGGCCGCCGTCGAGGCGATCGTGACGGTCGGCGTGGGCGTCGGGATCGCCCTCGTGCCGCTGACCCTGCTCTGGGGCTTCGAGTACGGGCTGCAGATCGACTGGGACGTCTTCTGGAAGGCCGCGGGCAGCGTCTGGCTCGTCGGCCACGGCGTCGACGTGACCTTCCGGCTCGGCAGCGACGTCGCCGGCGCCTCCGGGGTCCAGGGAGCGGCCGACCCCATCCACGTGACCCTCGCGGCCCTCGGCTTCGCGGTCGTGACCGCCTGGCTGGGCGGGCGCGCCGGACGCCGGTTCGCCGAGACGGAGCACCGGACGACCGGGCTGCTCGTCGGCACCGCCGCCGTCGCCCTGCTCGGGCTCGCGGTCGCGCTGTCGTCCACCTCGGCGGCGTCGGACCCCGTGGTGTGGCAGGCCGTCGTGCTGCCCGCGCTCTGGTTCGCGGTGCCCGCCCTGGTCACGAGCGAGGTGTGCCGGGTCCGCCGGGGGTTGCCGGCCGACCCGCTGACACGGCGCGTGCTCGACCAGGTCGACCGGATCCCCGTGCTCTGGCGCACCGTCGCCGCCTTCGCGCTGCGTGCCGGCACCGCGGTCACCGCCGTCGTGGTCGCCGCCGCGGGGGTCGTCGTCGCGTTCCTGCTCGTCACCTCGTTCGCCGAGGTCATCGCGCTGTACGAGCGCTCCCACGCGGGCATCGTCGGGGGCATCGCGCTCACCGTGGGGCAGCTCGCCTTCCTGCCCGACTTCGTGGGCTGGGCGGTCGCCTGGCTGGTCGGACCGGGCTTCGCGATCGGCACCGGGTCGAGCGTCTCACCGATCGGCACGTCGCTCGGGCCGATCCCCGGTGTCCCGGTGTTCGGCGCGCTGCCGGCGTCGGGGCACACCTTCGGGCTGCTCGGGGTGCTCGTCCCCGTCGTCGCCGGGTTCGTGGTCGGCGGACTCATGCGTCCCGCGCTCGTCCGTGCCCTCGGCGCCGACGACACTCCGCTCCGCCGCGCGCTCGCCGGTGTCGCGACGGGTGTCGTGGCTGGCCTCCTGACCGGGGTCGCCACCGGGCTCACCTCGGGATCGCTCGGTCCGGGTCGGCTCGCCGAGGCCGGACCGGACGGGCTGCTCGTCGGACTCCTCGCGGCGCTCGAGGTCGGGTTGCCCGCCGCGGTGGCACTCGCCGTCGGCAGCGATCTCGTGCGCCTGCCCGAGCGCTCCTGGCGTCGCGAGCGCTGGGTCGAGGCCGGTGACGGTGCTGCTCCGGACGACTCCACCGCCCGCGCCGCTGCCGAGGCGGCGGCGGACGACGTCCGTGCCGGCTCGCTCGTCGCCGCACTGGACGAGGCCGGAGCGGGGCGGTCGAGTGCACCCCACCGGTTCACGGTCACCGAGGCGCACGACTCCGTGACCCACGCGACCGCGTCGTCGGCGGCCGGGTCGCACCACGGGGACGACCAGCCGACCGAGACGATCACGGACGACGAGCCCTCGACGGCGGCCGCGGCAGCGGACTCGCCCACGCCCACGCCCGCGCCCCGGACCGACCGCGCACCTGCGGCCGACGAGCCCGCGCGCAGGGCCGCTGCACCGTCGGTGTCCGAGCCCGAGCGCGAGCAGCAGCGCGAGCCCGAGCGTGACCGTGTCCCCGTGGCCGAACCGGACGACGTCCCACTGCCCGACTGGGCGCGGACGGACGCCGTCGCCGCGGAGCGGGTCGCACCGGGACCGGCCCCGCGTGCGCAGCCGTCCCGGGGCGGTGTCAGCGGCCTGCGCGACCGACTGCGCGGTGCCGCCGGCGACGTCCGCGCCCGTGCCGGCGAGCTGCGCGACCGGGTCGGCAGCAGCCACGCACCCCACTCGTCGAACGATCGCTCGGAGCGCGACGAGACGCTGCCGCACGCCCCCGGCACCGAACAGCAGCCGGCGTTCCCGTGGAGCACCGAGGAGTTCGTGGCCGGTCGCGACGACGCCGACGGGTCCCGCGACGCCGAGGACACCCGCCGAGCCCGCACCGCGTCGACGCCGACCGGCGCCGGGGCCCCGTGGGACCAGACTGACCAGATCGCCGAGGACGAGCTGCCCTGGTGGCGCCGGCCGAAGCACGACGCGTAGCGCTCGCCGCACCGCCGCTAGGCTGGTCCCCGTGCTCGAACTGGTCGTCCTGATCTCCGGTACCGGCTCGAACCTCCGAGCCCTGCTCGAGGCGACGACCGACGCCGAGTACCCCGCCCGCGTGGTCGCGATCGGGGCCGACCGCGACGCCGAGGGCCTCGGCCTGGGCGAGGAGTTCGGGATCCCGACCTTCACGGTGCCGTTCTCCCGCTTCGCCTCGCGCGACGAGTGGGGCGCCGAGCTCGCCGCGCAGATCCGCCCGTGGTCGCCCGACCTCCTCGTGCTCTCCGGCCTCATGCGCCTGCTCCCGCACGCCGTCGTGTCCGAGTTCGCCCCCGCGGTCATCAACACCCACCCCGCGTACCTGCCCGAGTTCCCCGGCGCGCACGGCGTCCGTGACGCCCTCGCCGCCGGCGTCGAGCAGACGGGCGCCAGCGTGATCCAGGTCGACGACGGCGTGGACACCGGCCCGATCCTGGCCCAGGAGCGCGTCCCCGTGCTGCCGGGCGACACCGAGTCGACGCTGCACGACCGCATCAAGCCGGTCGAGCGCCGCCTGCTCATCCAGACCATCCTCGACATCGCCAACGGCACCACCGACCTGAAGGGCACCCCGAGCGCATGAGCGTGCACGCCGCCGACCCCAGCCTCTACCGCCACCGCGACGTCGTCCCCGTGCGGCGCGCGCTCATCTCGGTGAGCGACAAGTCCGGCCTGCTCGAGCTCGCCGGAGCCCTGGCCGACGCGGGCGTGGAGCTCGTGTCGACGGGCAGCACGGCCCAGACGATCCGCGACGCCGGGTACGCCGTCACCGACGTGTCGAGCGTGACGGGCTTCCCGGAGTCGCTCGACGGCCGCGTGAAGACCCTGCACCCCGCCGTGCACGCGGGGCTGCTCGCCGACCTGCGGCTGGAGTCGCACGAGCAGCAGCTCGCCGACCTCGGCATCGCTCCGTTCGAGCTCGTCGTCGTGAACCTCTACCCGTTCGTCGAGACGGTCGCCTCGGGTGCCGACAGCGCCACCGTGGTCGAGAACGTCGACATCGGCGGGCCGGCGATGGTCCGCGCCTCGGCGAAGAACCACCCGAACGTCGCGATCGTCGTCTCGCCGTCGTCCTACGCCGAGGTCGTCGAGGCCGTCCGCGCCGGCGGCACCACGCTCGAGCTCCGCAAGCGCCTCGCGGCGCAGGCCTTCGCCCACACGGCCTCCTACGACGCAGCGGTCGCGTCGTACTTCGCGACGGACGTGGTCGCGTCGGACGCCGCTGCCGTCGCGGACCACGCTGCTGCACCCACGGTCGACGGCGACCTCGAGACGCCGGGCTCGTTCGACGAGACGCTCCGCATCGAGGCCGACCTGACCGCGACGCTCCGCTACGGCGAGAACGCACACCAGGCCGCCGCGCTCTACACGACCGCCGGCGGGGCGGGCATCGCCCAGGCGACGCAGCTGCACGGCAAGGAGATGTCGTACAACAACTACGTCGACGCCGACGCCGCCGTCCGGGCCGCGTACGACTTCGACACCCCCGCCGTCGCCATCATCAAGCACGCCAACCCGTGCGGCATCGCGACCGCGCCGGCTGACGCCGCCGACCCGATCGCCTCGGCACACGCGGCCGCGCACGCGTGCGATCCGCTGTCGGCCTTCGGCGGGGTCATCGCCGCGAACCGTCCGGTCACGAGGCAGATGGCCGAGACCGTCCGCGACATCTTCACCGAGGTCGTCGTCGCCCCGGCGTTCGACCCCGAGGCGCTCGACATCCTGTCGCAGAAGAAGAACATCCGACTCCTCACGCTGCCGTCGGACTTCGCGCTCGCGACCCGTGAGCTCAAGCAGGTCTCGGGCGGGTTCCTCGTGCAGGACGCCGACCGCTTCACCGCCTTCGACCAGTCGACCTGGACCCTCGTGTCCGGCGAACCGGCCGACGACGCGACCCTGGCCGACCTCGCGTTCGCGTGGAAGGCCAGCCGCGCGGTGAAGTCGAACGCCATCCTGCTCGCCGACCAGGGTGCGAGTGTCGGGGTCGGCATGGGCCAGGTCAACCGGGTGGACTCGTGCCACCTCGCGGTGGACCGTGCCGGCGACCGGGCCCGCGGGAGCGTGGCGGCCTCGGACGCGTTCTTCCCCTTCGCCGACGGCCTGCAGGTCCTGCTCGACGCCGGCGTCCGTGCCGTCGCCCAGCCCGGCGGCAGCGTCCGCGACGACGAGGTCATCGCCGCGGCGCAGGCGGCCGGCGTGACCATGTACTTCACGGGCGAGCGCCACTTCTTCCACTGAGCCGGCGAGCCACGCAGGTCAGGCGGGCCACGCGGAGCCGGCGGGGCCCGCTGCGCCGGCAGATCGACGGCGTCCAACAACGCCGGAACCATTGCGCAACACGAGCGACTGTGAATAGTCTGTAAGGCTCCGCACTGCACCGGACGATCGCAACCGGATCGGCCGTGCCCGCGGACACAACGGTGACGAAGACGACGACTGGAGTGACGATGGACGCGACGACCGGAACAGTGGCGACGGCTGCCCGGACGGGTCTCGTGTCCCTCGTGGGGACCACTCCGGACCCGCGACCCCGGACCCGGACGGCCATGCCGATCCGCACCCCGGGCACGGCCGCCGTCTAGCCAGGCCCCTCCCACGGCCTCGCGCCCGACGACCTGTCGGCGAGCGCGGACCACCTGCTGAGAACCCGGGGACCCGTGTCCCCGGTGCCCTCCGGCCCGGTCGACGTCACGCGAGTGACGGCGACGGCGCGCGACCACGCGCCCGGCCGACGACCACCGCACTGCCACACCGCGCCTCCCGGCCGGACCGCCCCCACCGACGCGACCCGTCGGCGGGACCGCGACCGGACGGGGGGACGCGGCTCGACGCCCGAGGACGCAACCGCATGTCCACAACGCCCGACCAGGCGACCCCCTCCACCGACCGCCCCTCGACCCTGCGCGCCATCGGCCGCATCTGGCCCTACGTCAAGCCGTACCGCTGGCGGCTCATCGGCGGCATGGCCGCGGCGATGGGCGCCTCGCTCGTCGCCCTGGTGATCCCGTACGTGCTCCAGTGGCTCGTCGACGGGCCGCTGTCCTCGCGCGACGCCGCGCTCATCTGGCCCGCCGGACTCGGCGTGCTCGCGCTCGGCGCCCTCGAGGCCCTCTTCATCGCGTCCCGCCGTCGGCTGGTGATGCGACCGTCCACGCGCATCGAGACGAGCATGCGCAACGCGCTCTACGCCAAGCTGCAGGACCTGCCGGTGGCGTTCCACGACCGCTGGGAGTCCGGGCAGCTGCTGTCCCGCTCGGTCTCCGACCTGTCGCTGATCCGCCGCTGGCTGGCCTTCGGCGTGGTGCTGCTCGTCGTGAACATCGTCACGATCGCCGTCGGCTTCGTCGTGCTGTTCACCTTCGGGTGGCTGCTCGGCCTGATCTTCCTGGTGGCGTCGATCCCGCTGTGGATCAACGGCCTGCTGTTCGAGCGGAAGTACTCCGTCGTCGCGCGCCGCAGCCAGGACCAGGTCGGTGACCTCGCGACGAGCGTCGAGCAGTCGGTGCACGGCATCCGCGTGCTCAAGGCGTTCGGCCGCGGCCGCTTCAAGCTCGACGAGTTCAGCGAGCAGGCCGAGGCGCTGCGCGGCACCGAGATCGAGAAGGCGAAGGCCATCGCCAGCATCTGGCTGTGGCTGCTGCTCGTGCCGGACGTCGCGTTCGCGCTCTGCCTGCTCGCCGGCATCTGGCTGGCGTCGCAGGGTGAGCTGACGGTCGGCCAGCTGTTCGCGTTCTTCGCGACGGCGACCGTGCTGCGGTTCCCGATCGAGTCGATCGGGTTCTTCCTGTCGATGACGTTCGACACCCGCACCGCGGTCGACCGGTTCTTCGAGGTCATGGACTCCGAGAACACGATCCAGGACCCGACAGCGCCGAAGCGCATCGACGAGCCGCACGGCGCACTGTCGTTCACCGCCGTGCACTTCCGGTACCAGGACGCACCGGAGCACGTGCCGGACCTGGTGGACGGCGTCGAGCTGCAGCTGCACCCCGGCGAGACCATGGCGCTCGTCGGCCTGACCGGCAGCGGCAAGACGACGCTGCTGTCGCTGGTGCCCCGGTTGTACGACGTCACCGGCGGATCGATCACGATCGACGGTGTCGACGTCCGCGACCTCACCCGCGCGGAACTCCGTCGGCACGTCGGGGTCGCGTTCGAGGACGCCACGCTGTTCTCGACGAGCGTCCGGGAGAACGTGCTGCTCGGTCGCCCGGACCTGTCCGGTGACGAGGCCGAGCGCATCATGCGCGAGGCGCTCGACATCGCCCAGGCGTCGTTCGTCGACGACCTCCCCGAGGGCGTCGACACCCGCGTCGGGGAAGAGGGCCTGTCGCTCTCCGGCGGCCAGCGGCAGCGTCTCGCGCTCGCTCGGGCCATCGCCGCCCGGCCGTCGGTGCTGGTGCTCGACGACCCGCTGTCGGCGCTCGACGTCGACACCGAGGCGCGGGTCGAGGCGGGCCTCCGCCGCGTCCTGGCGGACACGACGTCGCTCATCGTCGCCCACCGTCCGTCGACCGTGACGCTCGCCGACCGCGTGGCGCTCATGGAGGGCGGCCGCATCACCGCCGTCGGCACCCACTCGGAGCTGATGGCCACCAACGAGCACTACCGCTACGTCATCTCCTCGCTCGACGAGGACGACGCACCCGCCCGAGAGGAGGCGATGGCATGACCCAGCAGGACCAGGTACCGCCCGTCGACACGGCAGCCGGGCCGGGAGGCCCCGATCCCGTCCTCGACGAGACCTCCGCCACCAGGGCGGCCGGCCCCGTCACCGCCGCGGTCACCACGCTCGGCGTGCGCGGCGAGGAGCGCGAGGACTTCAGCAAGGCGGAGAGCAAGCGCCTCCGGCGCCGCTCCCTCGCCCTGCTCGGGTCGCTCGCGGCCCCGCTGAAGGCACGTCTGGTGCTGCTCGGCCTCGTCGTGGTGGTCTCGACCGCGGGGACCGTCGCGGGACCGGCGCTCATCGCGTGGGGCATCGACAACGCGCTGCCGCGGGTGCTCGATGCGAACGACTGGGTGCCGGCGTTCGCCGTCGTGGCGACGTACATCGTCGTCGCGGTGCTCGGTGCGGTGCTCACCGCCTGGTACACCGTGCTCGCGGCTCGGATCAGCCAGGCGATCCTGTTCGACCTGCGGAAGCGGGTGTTCCTGCACACGCAGCGGCTGTCGCTCGAGTTCCACGAGACCTACACGTCGGGCCGGATCATCTCCCGCCAGACGAGCGACCTCGACTCCATCCGCGAGCTCCTCGACTCCGGGCTGAACCAGCTCATCCAGGGCGTGCTCTACATGGTGTTCACGGGCATCGCGCTCGTGGTGCTCGACCCGACGTCGGGGCTCGTGCTCGCGGTGTCGCTCGTGCCGCTGTGGTTCCTGATCCGCTGGTTCCAGACGAACTCGCAGACGCTGTTCCGTGCGACCCGCGTCACGTCCGCCCGGGTCATCGTGCACTTCGTCGAGACGATGACCGGCATCCGGGCGGTGCAGGCGTTCCGGAAGGAGTCCCGCAACCGCGACGAGTACGGCCGGTACGTCGAGGACTACCGGGTGGCGAACACGAAGGTGTTCAACCTGTTCGGGACCTTCGACCCGGTGCTCGTGCTCATCGGCAACGCCACGCTCGCGGCGGTCGTCATCGTCGGCGGCTTCCGGATCGTCGGCGGCTCGCTCGAGGTCGGCGCGCTGCTCGCGGTCGCGCTCTACGCCAAGCGGTTCTTCGACCCGGCGCAGGAGCTCGCGATGTTCTACAACGGGTACCAGTCGGCCTCGGCCGCGATGGAGAAGATCTCCGGGGTGCTCGAGGAACGGCCGAGCGTGCCGGACCCGGCGAAGCCGACCCGACTGGCGGACGCCACCGGGAAGATGGACTTCGACGACGTCGTGTTCGCCTACAACGCGGACAAGGTGGTGCTGCCGCAGTTCGACCTGCACATCCCGGCGGGGCAGACCATCGCGCTCGTCGGGTCGACCGGTGCGGGCAAGTCGACACTCGCCAAGCTCATGGCGCGCTTCTACGACCCGTCCCAGGGGTCGGTGCGGCTCGACGGCGTGGACCTGCGGGAGCTCGACACGAAGGACATGCGCCGAGCGATCGTGATGGTCACGCAGGAGGCGTACCTGTTCTCCGGTTCCGTCGCGGACAACATCGCGCTCGGCAAGCCCGGGGCGTCCCGCGAGGAGATCGAGCGGGCGGCGAAGGCCGTGGGCGCGCACGAGTTCGTCATGGCGCTGCCGGACGGGTACGACACCGACGTGAACAAGCGCGGCGG
>CAJYIG010000072.1 GCA_913774725.1 uncultured Curtobacterium sp.
CGATCGGGTTCAACGCCTTCCCGCAGCGGTACAGCGTGACCGGGGAGTCGACGTGCTTCGACGGGAGCGTCGACGACCTGCGGGGAGCGGGCAAGGGATGACCGACGACTGGGTGACGGACCGGGACCGACGGACCTACCGGACCGTCTCACGCATCGGCTTCGTCGCTGCTCCGGCGATGTTCTTCCTGCCGCTCCTCGTGCCGATGTTCTGCGTCGGCTACCAGTCGTGGCCGGTCATCTGCATGACGGCGGTGTTCGCGGTGCTCGTGTCCGCGTCCTCGTTCGCCGCCATGGCGAGCACGCCGCCCGACGACCGTCCCGGGAAGCACCAGCTGTGGGCGATCCCCGTGGCCGTGTTCGCCCTGCTGCCCGGAGCGGTCCTCTCCTCCGGGCTGTACCTGACGATCGTCTCCCTGCTGAGCCAGGCAGCGGCGACGGCGCCGGGCTGACGGGAGACGGCCGTCGGACAGGACACGGCGGCCCGACGAGGGGCGGGGACGACCCGCGTCAGACCGGCCGGTAGATCGCGATCGGGGGAGCGGACGGGTCGCCGTCGTCGTGCGCGTCGCCCGTCGCGAGCCAGGTGCGGCCCTCGTGCTCGATCGTCGTCGGCAGGTCGCCGTGCACCAGGATGCGGATCGCGGGCGCATCGCCGTCGATCAGGTCGACACCGTGTGCCTCGGTACCGCCGGGGTTGTCGTGCACGTAGCTCATGCTCCGAGTCAACCCGGTCGGCGCTGGGAACCCGGGACCGCCCGGCCGCTCGCAGGGTTCGGGTCGCCGCGAACGGCCGGACGAGGGGTGGTTGGCCCCGGTGCGCCGGTCGGGCAGGTCCGGGCACCGAGGAGTCATCCGGAGACGACGGAGACTCGGATTGGTCGACGCGACGGCCGTGCGGTTTCCCGCAATCCCGCAATGCCTTGACCGGAGGCGCGGGACACGCCGATCGCGATCTCGCGACGCCCCTGCCCGCCGCGAACCCGGACGACGCGCCCGGCGGCCCCGCAGATCACGGGCACGGGACCGATCCGGGGTAGAGTGTTCCTGTACGCGGATGTGGCGCAGCGGTAGCGCATCACCTTGCCAAGGTGAGGGTCGCGAGTTCGAATCTCGTCATCCGCTCGGAACACGAAGGCCCTGGTCACCGACCAGGGCCTTCGTCGTGCAGCAGCCGGTCCTCGCCGTCACGCGCCGCCGAAGCGCTCCGCCCGGACGTCGGACAGGTCGTGGCCGAGCTCGCCGAGCCACCGCAGCACCTGCTCGACGAACGGGGTCGACCCGCAGACGTACACGAGCGCGCCGGCGTCGGGCCCCAGCACCGACGCACCGAGACGCTCCCGGGTGAGCCGGCCCACGGCCTCGCCCGATCCCGACGGCGCCCGGCGGCTGTACACGTGCGTCACCTCGAGCGGTGCGGTCGCGCGGAGGGCAGCGTCGAGCTCCTCGCGGAAGAAGACGTCCTCCGGTGTGCGGGTGGCGTACAGCAGCCGGAACGGCACCGGGTCGTCCGCCTCGGCGTGCGCGGTGACCATCGGGAGCAGGGGAACGATGCCCGACCCGCCGGCGATCAGCTGCACGGGACGGCTGGACGCACCGGGACGCCAGACGAACCACCCGCCCAGGGGACCGTGCACGTCGAGCCCGTCGCCGACCTCGATCGCGTAGACGAGGAACGGCGAGACCTCGCCGCCCTCGACCCGGTCGACGGCCAGCGTCACCCGGGTGCCCTCGCCGGACGAGGCGATCGAGTAGGAGCGGGACGCCTGGTAGCCGTCCTCGGCGGTGAGCCGCACGTCCAGGTGCTGGCCGGGGTCGTTGCCGGGCCAGGTCGGCACGTCGAGGACGATGCGGCGCGCGGCCGGGGTCTCGGGCGCGACGGCGGCGACGGTGGCGGGGTGCCAGGCCGGCCGCCTGCGGACGGGGGCGGCCCCGCGCGGGGTGATCCGCGCCTCCAGGCCGTCGACGGGGGGCGTGCTCACCAGTACCGCTCCTCCTTCCAGGGGTCGCCGTGCATGTTGTAGCCGGCGTTCTCCCAGAAGCCGGGCTCGTCCTCGGCCTGCATCACGATGCCGCGCACCCACTTCGCGCTCTTCCAGAAGTACAGGTGCGGGACGAGCAGCCGGGCCGGACCGCCGTGCTCGGGGGTGAGGGGCTCGCCGTCCGCCTCGAAGGCGATCCAGGACTGCCCGTCGAGGAGCTCGTCGAGCGGCACGTTCGTCGTGTAGCCGCCGAAGCTGTGCACCGTGCAGAAGCCGAGCGACGTCTCGACGTCGGCGAAGAGCCGGTCGAGGGGGACGCCGCGCCAGGGCATGTCGAGCTTCGTCCAGTGGGTGACGCAGTGGATGTCGACGGTGACGTCCTCGACCCCGAGCGCGTGCACCTCGTCCCACGACCAGGTGTGCAGACCCGACTCGGTGCGGATCGAGAAGCTCCAGTCCTCGGGCGCGATGTCCGGGGTCGCCCCGGCGGAGAGCACGGGCCAGTCGCGCACCAGGGTCTGGCCGGGTGGGATGCGCGGGTCGTCGCGGTCGTCGCGTCGGCCGCCGAATCCGCGGG
>CAJYIG010000073.1 GCA_913774725.1 uncultured Curtobacterium sp.
CTTGGTGAGCTCGCTGACCACGCGCGTCTCCTGGTCGCGGTCGAACCCGTGCTGGCGACCGAGGAACTCGAGGTGGAAGGGGTCGTAGAGGTCCATCACCTGGACCTGCGGACGGACCGCGAGCCACGGCACGCTGTTGTAGAACCCGCCCTGGAAGACGACGACGTCGCACTCGTCGACGAGGGCCTCGGCGTTGTCCGCGCGGAACTCGACGACCCGGAAGCCCTCGCCCTCCCGGGACACGGAGCGGGACGACGCGATCGTCACGTGGTGGTGGCGCGCGGTCAGCGCCCTGGCGATCTCCCACGCACGGATGGCCGGACCGGCGAGGCGTTCCGAGATGGGTTCGCCCACGATCAGGAGCACGCGCGCGCGGGCGGGGACACGGGTTGCAGTCACCCCAGCGAGCGTAGTGGCAACGGGGTTCCGTTATGCTTGACGCTGCCCTGCCGCCCGAGAGGAACCGCACAGCTCCATGACCGTTCCACTGCTCATCGACGGGACCGCGATCCCGGAACGGCTGGGCGGAGTGGGGCGCTACCTCGAGGGGCTGGTGTCCGGGCTCGACGAGCTCGGCGCGTCGTTCGCAATCGTCCTGCGACGCGAGCACGTCGACCACTTCCGGGCGCTCGCCCCGTCCGCGAAGATCACCGTCGCCCCGGACTGGATCCGCTCTCGACCCCTGCGCTTCGTGTGGGAACAGGTCGGACTCCCCTGGCTCCGCCTCCGCGCCCGGGCGCACGTGCTGCACTCGCCGCACTACACGTTCCCGCTGCTCGCGCACCGCAACGTCGTGACCCTGCACGACGCGACCTTCTTCAGCGACCCGCAGGCGCACGGCATGCTCAAACGGACCTTCTTCCGCGCATGGATCCGGGCCGCACTCGTCGCCCGACGCGTCTGCATCGTGCCGAGCGCCGCGACGGCCGACGCGCTGCGCGAGCACGTCGACGCGGTCCGGAGCGAGGTGGTGGTCGCGCACCACGGCGTCGACCACGCGGTCTTCCACGAGCCGACCGACGCCGAGGTGGACCGCGCCGCGGCGCACTTCGGCCTCGACCGTGATCGCGGCTGGATCACCTTCCTCGGCACGATCGAGCCGCGCAAGAACGTCGGGCCGCTCGTCGAGGCGTTCCGGCGCCTGCGACGCTCGCGACCGGACGGGCCCGACCTGGTCGTGGCCGGGCAGCGCGGCTGGGACACGGCCGCCGCCGCCGCCCTGGACGCCGTCGGTCCGGCCGACGGCGTGCACGAGGCCGGGTACGTCCCGCTCGAGTCGCTCCCCGGCCTGCTCGGCGGCGCCACGGTGGTCGCCTACCCGAGTTCCGCCGAGGGCTTCGGCCTCCCCGTGCTCGAGGCGATGTCGACCGGGGCCTGCGTCCTCACCACGGACCGCACGGCCCTGCCGGAGGTCGGTGGAGACGCCGTCGCCTACACCGAGCCCGATGCGTCGAGCATCGCGGCCGCGCTCCTCGCCCTCGTGGACGATCCGGAGCGCCGCGCCGGACTCGGGCGCGCCGCCGTGGACCGGGCGGCCACGTTCAGTTGGGCGGCGACCGCCCGCCACCACCTCGACGCCTTCCGGAGCGCGTCGTGAGTCGTGTCGCGGTCGTCACGGTGGCCTACGACTCCGCCGCGGCGCTCGAGGGCTTCCTCGGGAGCATCCGCGCCTCGGAGCACCACGGCGACGCCGACGTCGTCGTGGTCGACAACGCCTCGTCGGGGCAGGAGGCCGCCCGGACCGTCGCCGAGCGGCACGGTGCCCGGTTCCTCCCGCTGCCGGACAACCGCGGGTACGGCGGCGGGGTCGCGGCCGGTCTCGGACTGATCGCCGACGACGCCGAGTACGTCCTGGTGTCCAACCCCGACGTCGAGGTCCGGCCCGATGCGATCGCCACCCTGGTGGCCGCCGCGGACCGTACTCCCGACGGCGCCGTCTTCGGGCCGCGCATCCTCGACGCCGAGGGGCACGTCTACCCGTCCGCCCGGAACGTCCCGTCGCTGCGGACGGGCATCGGGCACGCCGCCTTCGGCAGGATGTGGCCGAGCAACCCGTGGTCGCTGCGGTACAAGGCCGAGCGGGACACGGACCGGGAGCGCGACGCCGGCTGGCTGTCCGGGGCGTGCCTGCTGGTCCGCCGCGATCGGTTCGTCACGCTGGGCGGGTTCGACGAGAGCTACTTCATGTACTTCGAGGACGTCGACCTGGGCGCCCGCGTGACGGCTGCCGGATGGACGAACCGCTACGTGCCGGACGCCGTCGTCACCCACACCGGTGCGCACTCGACCGCGCAGAACGTGCGGCGCATGGAGCGGGAGCACCACCGCAGCGCCTACCGGTTCCTGTCCCGCCGGTACCGCGCGTGGTGGCTCGCGCCGCTGCGGCTGGTCCTCCGCCTCGGCCTGGCCGCACGAGCGCGGTGGGTCACCCGCTCGCAGCGCTGACGCAGGACGTACTGACGCCCGGACGCGCTGACGCAGGACGCACTGACGCCCGGACGCGCTGATGCAGGGCGCCCGGACGCGGGACACGGGACGCGGACGCCCTGACGCGACGACGCCCCGGTCTCGTCGAGACCGGGGCGTCGTCGTCCTGCCTACCCGCCGAGCAGGCGCCGCAGGTAGACGCCGTAGCCGCTCTTGACCAGCGGTGCAGCGAGCGCTTCGAGGGCCGTGTCGTCGATCCAGCCGTTCCGCCAGGCGATCTCCTCGATGCAGCCGATCTTGCTGCCCTGCCGGTCCTCGATGACCTTCACGTACTCGGACGCCTGCATCATCGACTCGAACGTGCCGGTGTCGAGCCACGCGGTCCCGCGGTCGAGGACCTGCACGCTCAGGCTGCCGTCCTCGAGGTAGCGCTCGTTCACGGTCGAGATCTCGAGCTCACCACGCGCACTCGGCTCGATGGTCTTCGCGATCTCGACGACACGGTTGTCGTAGAAGTACAGCCCGGGGACGGCGTAGTTCGACTTCGGCGCCGTGGGCTTCTCCTCGATCGACAGCGCACGGAACTCGTCGTCGAACTCGACCACGCCGTACGCCGTGGGGTCGGCGACCTGGTACGCGAAGATCGTGGCGCCGTCGACCTCGGTGTTCCGCTTCAGGCTCGAGCCGAGGCCGGTGCCGTGGAAGATGTTGTCGCCGAGGACCAGCGCGACGCTGTCGTCGCCGATGAAGTCCTCACCGATCACGAACGCCTGGGCCAGGCCGTCCGGGCTCGGCTGCACGGCGTACTGGATGTCCATGCCGAACGACGCCCCGTCGCCGAGCAGCGCCCGGAACTGGTCGTCGTACTCGGGGGTCGTGATGACCAGGACCTCCCGGATGCCCGCCATCATCAGCGTCGACAGCGGGTAGTACACCATCGGCTTGTCGTAGATGGGCATGAGCTGCTTCGAGATGCCCTTGGTGATCGGCCAGAGGCGGGTGCCGGAACCGCCGGCGAGGATGATGCCCTTCATCGCGCTCCCCCGTTCGTGCGCAGCGACTCCGTGTAGGCGATGCACTCCTCGTACGTCGGCAGCAGACCGAGCTCGGCCGCCTGCTCGAGCGTCGGGGCGCTGGTGTCCTTCTCCGACAGCACGGGCTCACCGATGCCGTCCGGCAGCTCGAGACCGACGGTCGGGTCGAGGATGCTGATGCCCTTCTCCCGCTCGGGGTCGTAGTGGGCGCTCACCAGGTAGTTCACCGTGCTCTGGTCCTCGAGGGCGACGATCGCGTGACCGAGTCCCTCGGACAGGTACACGGCCCGCCGGTCGACGTCGTCGATGCGGACCGAGTCCCACTGCCCGAACGTCGGCGACCCGACGCGGATGTCGACGATGTAGTCGATGAACGCCCCGCGGACCGCGGTGACGTACTTCGCCTGGCTCGGGGCGACGAGGGCGTAGTGGATCCCGCGCGCGACGCCGCGCGAGGAGATCGACATGTTCACCTGGCGGAGGTCGAGCGGGTGACCGACGGTGTCCTCGAGCACGTCGGCGCGGTACGCCTCGAGGAAGGCCCCCCGTGCGTCGCCGTGCTGGACGGGGGTGAACTCCCACGCGCCTTGGATCTTGAGTTCGCGGATCTGCACCGGTGAAGCCTAGCAAAGCGGTCCGCGACGGCCCGTCGGACGGGCAGGACCGCCCCACCGCCGCCCGCACGTAGGGTTGTGTGACGCCCCGAGCCGTGCCCCTCGCCCGTCCGAGCAGAGAGCGACCCCGCCCGAATGAAGCTGTTCGTCCAGATCCCGTGCCTCAACGAGGAGACCACCCTGCCCGCGGTCCTCGAGTCGATCCCGTCGGTCGTCCCCGGTGTCGACGAGATCGAGGTGCTCGTCATCGACGACGGCTCGACGGACCGGACCGTGGAGGTCGCCCGCGCCCACGGAGTGACCCACTTCGTGCGGCACACGGCGAACATGGGCCTCGCACGGTCCTTCCGCGACGGCGTCGACTACGCCCTGCTGCACGGAGCGGACATCGTCGTGAACACGGACGGTGACGACCAGTACCCGCAGGCCCGGATCGCGGACCTGGTGCAGCCCATCCTGCGCGGCGAGGCCGAGATCGTCATCGGTGACCGCCAGACGCGCACGATCGAGCACTTCTCGACCCTGAAGAAGGGCATGCAGCGACTCGGTTCGTGGGTCGCGAGCCGAGCCGCCGGGCTCGACCTGCCCGACGCCGCCAGCGGGTTCCGTGCGTACTCGAAGTACTCGCTGATCCGTCTGAACATCGTGACGCGGTTCAGCTACTGCATGGAGACCATCGTGCAGGCCGGCTACAAGCGCCTCGCGATCGCGAGCATCCCGATCACGACCAACCCGAAGACCCGCGAGTCCCGGCTGTTCCGCAACATGTGGCAGCACGTCTTCGCTTCGGGGTCCGCAATCGCCCGCGTGTACCTCATGTACCGTCCGATGGCGCTCTTCGCCTCGGTGAGCGCCGTGCTGCTCGTCGCCGGTCTGGTCCCGTTCGTGCGGTACCTGGTCCTGCTCACCAGCGGCTCCGGCGGCAACCACCTGCAGTCCCTGCTCATCGGCATCGTCCTCGTCATCACCGCGGTCCTGTCGATGACGATCGGTGTCGTGGCCGACCTGACCCGACTGAACCGGACCCTCGCCGAGGAGCAGCTCGACCTGCAGAAGCTCGCTCGGTACGGTGACTGATCCCGTGGCCGTCCCCACCCGCGGCGAACGCCTCGTCGTCCTCGTGGTCACCGCGACCTTCGGGGTGTTCCTCGTGCTCTGGGCGACGCTCGTGCCCACGTTCGAGGCTCCCGACGAGCGGGCGCACTTCGACGCCGCGGTGCACGTCGCGATCGGCGACGGCTGGCCCGATCCGGGTGACCTCCACCTGCTGCAGGCCGTCGACGGGGCCGGCGCCGGGACGACGGCCTCGATGGGGGCGTTGCTCGACGCCTCGAGTGCTGCCGAGGTCGACACCGTCGACCAGATGACGCAGCACCCGGCGACGTACTACGTGCTGGCCGCCGGGGTCCTGCACCTGATCGACTTCGAGGCGCACCGCCCGGCCGTGGACGTGCTCGCGCTGCGCCTGTTCAGCGCGCTGTTCGTCCTCCCGCTGCCGGCGCTGGCGTGGGCCACGGTCCGACGGGTCACCCGGAGTCCGCGGGCGGCCGTGGTCGGTGCGTTCGCCGTGCTCGCGGTCCCCGAGCTCGCCTCGATCGGGGCCTCGGTCTCGAACGACCCACCGGTGATGCTCTTCGGCGCCACCACGGTCTGGCTGGCCGTCCGCGTGCTGACCGGCGACGCCCGGACGAGGACCGCGTTCGCCCTCGCCCTGTCACTCGGTGTCGCGATCCTCTGGAAGGGGACGGCGCTGCCGCTGATCCCGTTCGTCGCGGTCGCCGCCGCCCTGTCCGTCGGAGCGTCGGGTCGGCGGGTCGTGCTCCGGCGACTGCTCCGGGCGCTCTGGGTCCTGGCCGTCGCTGCCGCGGTCGGCGCCTGGTGGTGGCTCCGGAACCTGCTCGTGTTCCGCACACTGCAGCCCGACGGGTACGCATCGCTCCGTCCGCCGCAGCCGTTCCCCGCCGGGACCGGTCCGGATCCGGTCGCGTTCGTCGACGTCTCGTGGACCACCATCGCCCGGACGTTCTGGGGCAGCTTCGGCGGTGGAGCGCAGTGGGTCGTCTCGCCCGTCGTCTACGAGACCGCCACCGTGCTCGGTCTGGGCGCCGTGCTCGTGTGGGGCTTCCGGCGAGGTCCGGGCCTGGGCCTGGCCGTCACACTCGCCGTCCTGCCCCTGACCGTGTTCGTCTTCCAGACGGTGACGAACTGGAACAGCTACCTCGCCACGACCTTCGTCGGCGGGACGCAGGGGCGGTACTCCTTCCCGGCGATCACCGCGTTCGTCGCCCTGAGTGCGATCGCGTGGCGCCGTGCCCTCGGCACACCCGCCGGCCGGCGCCGGTTCGCCACCGTCGTCAGCTGCATCGCCGCTGCGCTGGCCCTGTACGGCCCGCTGGTGGCGTACACGTCGTTCGCCGAGGTCGCTCGAGCACGGATCACGTCGGCCGGACTCGAGACGCTCGCGGCGTCCACGCCGGTCCCGGTGGCGGCGGTCGTCGCCGCGTGGGTCGTCGCGCTCCTGCTGAGCGTCGGCGCGGTCCTGCTGTCGCGCCGTGTGCCGAGCAGCACTGCCGCACTCCCGTCGTCGGCAGGCCCGGGAGTCCCCGCGTGACGGGCCCGCGCCGCGTGGGGCGCGCCACCCGCTCCGAGCTCCTGGCCCTCGCCGGGGTCAGTGCCACGTTCGTCCTGCTCCTCGCGACGTGGGCAGCCGTCAACCCGCCCCTGCAGGGTCCCGAGGAGGCCGCGAACGTCGACGCGGTCCTCCACCTGCTGGCGGGACGGCCGTGGCCAGCGACCGGGCACCTGCACTTCTTCCAGGGGCTGCTGGCCCAGGACGTCGCCGTCCGGTTGCCGCCGGTGTCGGAGCGCGGCTCGATCGCGGCGATCATCGGCGACGGCACCGAGGACGCGCTCCGGAACCCGATGTCGCAACACCCGCCGACGTTCTTCGCGGTGCAGGCGGCCGTCGCGCTGGCGCTCGACGCCGGGTCCCGGCGCTGGGACCACGTGGTGCTCGTGATGCGCCTGGTCGACGTCCTGGTGATGGCCCCGCTGCCGGCGCTCGTGTGGGCGTCGGTGCGTCGGGCCACCCGCTCGCCGCGACTCGCGGTCGCCGCCGCTGCGGTCCTGCTCGCCGTGCCGCAGATGGCGCAGGTCGGGTCCTCCGTCTCGGTCTGGGTCCCGGTCATCGTCGCCGGCGCACTCAGCACCTGGCTCGCGGTGCGCGTGTTCACCGGCGACCGGTCCTGGTGGACCCTGCTGGCGCTCGGTGGGTCGGTGGCGGTCGGGACCGCCGTGTCGGCCGCCGGGTTCCTCGCGGTGCCGTTCGCCCTGGTCGCGGTGCTCGCCGGACAGCTCGCCCCCGCCGCGGCGCGGTCCGGTCGGGACGTGCTCGTGCGCGTCGGCCGGTGCCTGGTGGTGCTCCTCGTCCCCGCGGTCACGACCGGGTGGTGGTACGCCCGGCAGTTCGTCCGGACCGGTTCCCCCCAGCCGGACCCGTACCCGCCGGTGCGGCAGCCGCGGCCCGCGGGCCAGGGCCCGGACGTCGTGCAGTTCGCCGGGGCAGATCGGAAGAGCACACGTCTG
>CAJYIG010000074.1 GCA_913774725.1 uncultured Curtobacterium sp.
CGGCGTTGCCGTACCCGTAGTTGCCGGAGAGTCGACCGTTGGCGACCATGTACGTCGCCATCGTCGAGGTGCCGGCGGTCGCGGCGATGTACTGACCCCAGATGATGTAGACGAGGTCGAACAGCTGGAGCGACCCGATGATGGACAGGAACGCCCAGATCCGGATGGTCGGGCCCAGCAGCGGCAGCGTGATGCGCCGCTGGATCTGCCAGTAGCTCGCACCGTCGAGCTGCGCGGCCTCGAACAGCTCCTCCGGGATGCTCTGCAGACCGGCGAGGAACAGGATCACCGCGAAGCCGATGTACTTCCACGAGATGATCGCGAGGAGCGTCCAGATCGCGATGTCGGGGTTCGACAGCCAGTCGTTGCGCAGCGCCCCGAGCCCGACCGCCTGCAGCAGGTCGTTCACGGCGCCGCTCGACTGGAGCATGAGGCTCCAGCCCGTGCCGACGATGACCTCGGAGATCACGTACGGCACGAAGATGAGGACGCGGATCAGGCCGCGTCCGCGGATGCGCTGGTTGAGCAGCAGCGCGAGGACGATCGCGATCGGCCCCTGCACGACGAGCGACCCGACGACGATGAACAGGTTGTGCCAGAGCACGCCCCGGAAGTCCGGGTCGGTGAAGATGATCGTGTAGTTCTGCAGACCGACGAAGTCGGTCGGGGTGCCGTACCCCTGCCACTTGTAGAAGCCGTAGTACGCGGCCAGCACGACGGGCAGGATGACGAACCCGACGAACATGATCGTGGCGGGGCCGGCGAGGACGGCGATCTCGACCCGGGTGCGGACGTCGTTGCCCTTGCGGGCCCGACGGGCCGGGGCCGACGGCGAACCGTCGGCCCCGCCCGTGCGACGCGACGCCCCGGACCGCGCTGCCCCGGACTGGTCCGTGGAGCGACTGGTGACGGAGGTGGTCATGGGTTCGTCAGCCCTTCGCTGCTGCCTGGTTGACGGTCGAGACGATGTCCGACACCGACCCCTTGCCGGCGAGCAGGTTGACGACGCTCGTGTTGAGGGCGTTGCCGACGTTCTGGCCGTAGACCGTGTCGAGGTAGTTCGAGACGAACGGCGCCTTGTTGTACGCCTCGAGGACGCTCTTCAGGTAGGGCTCCGTGACGACCGACTGGGCCGACTTGTTCGCGGGGATGGCGTTGAAGGCCTTGTAGTAGGCCTCCTGGACGGGCTTCTCAGTCATGTAGTTGAGGAAGTCGGTGCACGCCTTCTTCGGGGCCTTCGCCGAGCAGGAGTACCCGTCGACGGCGCCCATCATCGAGCCCGGTGCGCCCTTGCCGC
Source organism: uncultured Curtobacterium sp. (assembly GCA_913774725.1). GTDB lineage: Bacteria > Actinomycetota > Actinomycetes > Actinomycetales > Microbacteriaceae > Curtobacterium > Curtobacterium subtropicum. The sequence continues at coordinate 1,298 of CAJYIG010000074.1, forward strand.
CGGAGACCTCCGGGAAGGGGAAGAAGCCGAGGTCGGACAGCGGCTTGCCGTCCGGGGTCAGCGAGGAGATCACGCCCGGGTCCCACGCGCCCATGAGTTCCATGGCCGCCTTGTGGTTCGCGACGAGACCGGCCGAGCTGCCGGCGCCCTGCTGCGCGGCGGTGGTCAGGTAGCCGTCGTTGAAGGGCTTCGTGTCGAAGAAGGCCTTGGTGTCCTCGCCGGCCTGCTTCCAGCACGAGTTGTCGAACTTCAGGTCCTGCGCGGTCTTGTTGAGCACGCTCTCGGGGCAGGCGCGGAGCGCGAAGTTGTAGTACCAGTGCGCGGCCGGCCAGGCGTCCTTCGCGCCCACGGCGACCGGCTGGATGCCGGCGTCCTTGAGCTTCTGGATGTCGGCGTTGAGCTCCTCCATCGTGGTGGGCGTGCCCTCGATGCCGGCCTGCTCGAACAGGTCCTGGCTGTACCAGATGCCCTCGGGGTTGACGTCGACCGGCATGGCCCACGTCTTGCCGTCCTGCTGGTAGCCCTTGAACGACCCCTCGCTGATCTCGGACTTCGCGGTCGAGCCGATCGAGTCGGAGATGTCCAGCAGTTGGCCGGCGTTGACCATCGCGGCCATCTTGCCGCCACCGCGCTGCAGGAACACGTCCGGCGCGGAACCCGAGTTGAGCGCGGTCTGGAGCTTGCCGTCCAGGTCCTCGTTCTGGATCGCCTGCACCTTGATGGTGACGTTCGGGTTCTTCGCCTCGAAGTCCTTGACCGTCTGGTCCCAGAACGCCTTGCCGGGTCCGGTGGTCGAGTTGTGCCAGAAGGTCATCGTGACCTTCCCGCCGTCGCTCGAAGGGTCGGCGTTGCCGCCGGCTGAGCAGCCCGCCGCGGTCAGGGCGGTCGCCCCGATCAGCGCGATGGCCGCCGCGGCACGGATCTTCCTCGTCATCGTGGAACTCCTCGGTGTCGTCGTTGACGTGCGCGGCAGTCGATGCCGCTGCGGAGAGCGTGCCAGGTGCCCCGCAGGGTTGTCAATCGTTATCGATAACGTTTTCTATCCGGGGTGTACAGGCTGGCGGAATGCGGCTCCGGCGGTACGGTGAGCACATGCAGACCGCCGTCGACCCCGTGCCCGGACCGGGGCGGGTCACGATCGCGGACGTTGCACGCGCCGCGGGCGTCTCGATCCCGACCGTGTCGAAGGTGGTCAACAACCGTGACGGTGTCGCACCGGCGACCATGCTGCGCGTGCAGGAGGTCGTCGAGCGCCTGGGCTACGAGACGTCCCTGGTCGCCAGGAGTCTGCGGAGCTCCCGGACCAACGTGATCGGCATCCTGGTCACCGAGTTCGAGCCGTTCTCGACCGAGCTGCTGCGCGGCATCTCCGCCGCGACGACGGGCACCGGGTACGAGCTGCTCGCCTACGCGGGCCTGCTCACCGGGTCGAGCCGACCGGGGTGGGAGCGGCGGTCGCTCTCCCGGCTGTCCGGCACCCTCATCGACGGTGCGATCGTCGTGACCCCGTCCGAGGCGATGTCCGCCGCGTCGATCCCGGTCGTGGCGATCGACCCGCACACCGGGCCGGAGGGTCACGCCACCGTCGACACCGACAACGTCGCGGGCGCCCGGGACGCCGTGGAGCACCTGCTCGGTCTCGGGCACACGCGCATCGCCCACGTGCAGGGCCGGGGGGACCTGGCGTCGTCGCAGCTCCGCGAGACCGGGTACCGGGACGCCCTCGCCGCCGCGGGCATCGCGGTCGACGAGCGCCTCGTGCGGGCCGGTGACTACCAGGAGGAGCGCTCGGCGGCCGTGGCGCACGACCTCCTGACGCTGCCGGACCGGCCGACGGCGGTCTTCGCGGCGAACGACTCGTCGGCCATCGGCGTGCTGCACGCCGCCGAGGCGCTGGGCCTCCGCGTCCCCGAGGACCTGTCGGTGGTCGGGTTCGACGACGTCCCGCAGGCGTCGACGACCACCCCGCCGCTCACCACCGTGGCCCAGCCGCTCGCCGACCTCGGCGCGAGCGCGGTCACGATGCTCCTCGCGATGCTGCGCGGCGAGCCCACGAGCGACCACGTCCGGCTGCGCTCGACGCTGCGCGTGCGCAGCAGCACGGCGCCGGCGCGCGCCTGACGCCCGGGGCGCCCGCGGCGCCGGCGCGCCCGCCGCGTGGTCGAACCACGTTCCCGACGTCGAACCAGCCGAGCCGCCTGGTTCGACGTCGGGAACCTGGTTCGACACCGGACGCCGCCCCGGCGCGCCGCGCCCCGCCGCCGCGCCCCGCCCGCCGGGCCGCACCGCGCCGCGCGTCAGCGCCGCAGCGTCTGCTTCGGGTACTCGCCGAACCGCTCCGCGTACGACGCCGAGAACCGCCCGAGGTGCGCGAACCCCCACCGCCGCGCGATGTCCCCCACGGCACCGGCCTGCGGCCCCGCCTCGAGCAGCTCCTCGTGCACGCGGTCGAGCCGCACCTGGCGCAGGTAGGTCAGTGGGGAGACGTCGAACACCCGGCGGAAGGACTCCTGGACCGACCGGACACTGAGCCCGGCGGCCTCGGACAGGTCGACGATCGTCACCGACTCGGCGGCGTGCGCGT
>CAJYIG010000075.1 GCA_913774725.1 uncultured Curtobacterium sp.
CGGCCCGCTGCGAGGAGTGGCTCGTCGGCGCACGTGCCCGCCTGGACGCCGCGCGTGCCGCATCGACCGGCGGGGACGCCCCGACCGACCAGGACGGAGCGGCACGGTGACCGACCCCGACGGGCGCCCCATCGTCGCCGAGCTCGGCCGCCCGGAGACCCCCGAGGAGACCTGGGCCCGCAAGGACGCCGCTCGCCGCACCCACCGCGAGCACCAGACCGCGTTCAACCTCGTCCTCGCGCTCATCGCCTCGCTCGGCATCGTCCTCTTCCTGGTCGCCGTGGTCGTCCGGCCCGACCAGACCATCGACCGCTCCGTCGACTACCAGCAGGTGGCCGCCGGCGCGGACGTGCCCGGCGTGACGCTCGCGGCACCGGACCTGCCCGACGGCTTCACCTCGAACCGTGCCGACTTCCAGGACAAGACGTCGGACGGCGTCCGGGTCTGGACCGTCGGCCTCGTCACCCCGGACCGCCAGTACATCGGCCTGCAGCAGGGGATCGACGCGAACGCGTCGTGGGTGGCGAACCAGCTCGACCAGAAGCCCGCCACGGGCGACCGCACGATCGACGGCACGAAGTGGACGGTGTACGACCGCCGCGACGAGGGCAAGGACGCCGGCAACCACGCGTACTCGCTCGTCCACACCTTCGGTCGCGACACCATCGTCCTGTCCGGCACCGCCGACGACTCGTCGTTCACGACCGTGGCGAAGGCCGTCACCGAGCAACTCGCGAACTGACCCCACCCGACCGAACCCGAAGCACGAGGAAGACCATGCCCGACCGCGCCGCAGCCACCCCGTCCGACGCCCTCCGCCTGCTCGTCGAGGGCAACGCCCGCTTCGCCGCCGACAAGCGCCGCACCGGCCGGATCGACCCGGACCGCCGCGGGGAGCTCACCGGCTCGCAGGCGCCCTTCGCGACGGTGCTCGGGTGCTCGGACTCGCGCGTGCCGTTCGAGCACGTCTTCGACGCCGGCATCGGTGACCTCTTCGCGATCCGGAACGCCGGTCAGATCGTCGACGACGTCGTGCTCGGCTCGATCGAGTTCGCGGTCGTCGCCCTCGGCACCCCGCTCGTCGTCGTGCTCCGGCACACGAAGTGCGGTGCCGTTGCCGCCGCTCGCTCCGGCGAGCCCGTGCCCGCGCCGCACCTGCAGGCCCTGGTCGACGCGATCGCACCGAGCGTCGAGCAGGTCCGCGCGACCGACGCCGAGCTCCCGCAGGAGTCCGTCGGCGCCGCGCACCTCGAGGCCACGCTCCGCCAGGTGATCGAGCGTTCCGGCGTCGTCTCCGACGCGATCGCCGAGGGCCGGCTCGCCGTCGTCGGCGCGACCTACGACCTGGGGACCGGCGAGGTCTCCGTCGACACCGTCGTCGGCGAGGCCTGACCGGCACCGACGACGACCGTCCCGACACCGACGGGACACCACGACCGCACCGACGCGACCGCGCCGGCGCACCCACAGGAAGGACCACGACGACGTGACCGACACCACCGCGACCACAGCCACGAACGGCGCTCCCGAGGGCGAGTACCGCATCGAGCACGACACGATGGGCGAGGTCCGGGTCCCGGCTTCGGCCCTGTACCGTGCCCAGACCCAGCGCGCCGTCGAGAACTTCCCGATCTCGGGCAGCGGCCTCGAGCCGGCGCAGATTATCGCCCTCGCGCGGATCAAGCGGGCCGCGGCAGTCGTCAACGGGTCCCTGGGGATCGTCGACCCGGCCGTCGCCGACGCGATCGCGCAGGCGGCGGACGCGATCATCGGCGGCGAGCACCACGACCAGTTCCCGGTCGACGTCTACCAGACCGGCAGCGGCACCTCCTCGAACATGAACATGAACGAGGTCCTCGCGACCCTGGCGACCCGCATCGCCGGCACGGACGTCCACCCGAACGACCACGTGAACGCGTCGCAGTCGTCGAACGACGTCTTCCCGACCTCCGTGCACGTCGCCGTGACCGAGGCCCTCATCCGCACGCTCGTCCCCGCACTCGAGCACCTGGCGGAGTCGCTCGAGGCCAAGGCGACGCTCTGGGCCGATGCCGTGAAGTCCGGCCGGACCCACCTGATGGACGCCACGCCGGTCACCCTCGGCCAGGAGTTCGGCGGGTACGCGCGCCAGGTCCGGCTCGGGGTCGAGCGGGTGCAGGCGACGCTCCCCCGCGTCGCCGAGGTCCCGCTCGGCGGCACCGCGGTCGGCACCGGGATCAACACGCCGACGGGCTTCCCGCAGCAGGTCATCGCCCGCCTGGCCGAGGACACCGGGCTGCCGATCACCGAGGCGCTCGACCACTTCGAGGCGCAGGGCGCGCGGGACGCCCTGGTCGAGGCCTCGGGTGCCCTCAAGGTCATCGCCGTCAGCCTGACCAAGATCAACAACGACCTGCGCTGGATGGGCTCGGGGCCGAACACGGGCCTCGGCGAACTGCACATCCCCGACCTGCAGCCCGGCTCGTCGATCATGCCCGGCAAGGTGAACCCGGTCATCCCCGAGGCCACCCTCATGGTCGCGGCCCGGGTCATCGGCAACGACGCGACCGTCGCCTGGGCCGGCGCGTCGGGAGCCTTCGAGCTCAACGTCGCCATCCCGGTGATGGGCACGGCGCTGCTCGAGTCGATCCGCCTGCTCGCGAACAGCTCGCGGGTGCTGGCCGACAAGACCATCGACGGGCTGCAGGCGAACCTCGAGCGCGCGCGGGCGTTCGCCGAGTCGTCGCCGTCGATCGTCACGCCGCTCAACCGCGTCATCGGCTACGAGGCCGCCGCGAAGGTCGCCAAGTACGCCGTCGCCGAGGGCATCACCGTCCGCGAGGCCGTCGTCGCCCTGGGCCACGTCGAGCGCGGCGAGGTCACCGAGGAGCAGCTGGACAGCGCACTCGACGTGCTGTCCATGACGCACCCGAACTGACGGACGCCACCCACTGACGGACGCCACCCACTGACGGACGCCACCCACTGACGGACGGGAGGCGCGGTGCCGGCTGGCACCGCGCCTC
>CAJYIG010000076.1 GCA_913774725.1 uncultured Curtobacterium sp.
GGACCCGTGGTGCGGGGCGCTTCGTCGTCCGTGGACACCGACAGCGCGCCGGTGTAGGTTTTGAACATGTTCGAAAAGCAGGGGGAGGCGGTCTCCAAGCGTGACCGCACACGCGGACGCATCCGCGAGGTGGCGTTGCGATCGTTCCGCGAGCAGGGCTACGACGGCACGACGATGCGGGGCATCGCGGCCGAGGCCGGGCTCTCGGTCGGGAACGCGTACTACCACTTCCCGACGAAGGACCACCTCGTCCAGGAGCTCTACGTCGAGGTGCAGCACGAGCACGTCGCCCTCGCGGCGCCCGCGCTCGAGGGGGTCGAGGACCTGACGGACCGCGTGGGGATCGTCGTCCGCACGGGGCTGCAGAACCTGTCGTCCTGGCACGCGATCGCCCCGCAGTTCCTCACCACCGCGATCGCGCCCGGGTCACCGAACAACCCGTTCTCGGACGAGTCGGCGCCGGCACGGGACGTCGTCCTCGGGCTCTTCGAACGGGCTGTCACGCAGTCGCGGAACCGGGTGCCCGAGGAGCTGCAGGCCGACCTGCCGCGGGCACTGTGGACGGCGTACCTGCTCGTCACGCTCTTCTGGGTGCACGACGGCTCGCCGGGGCAACGTCGCACCGACCGCCTGGTGGACGCGGCACTGGGGATCCTGCGCTTCGCGCTGCCGATGCTGCGCGTCCGGCCGTTCCGGCGTTCGGTCACCGGCATCGTCGGGATCGTCGCGGGGCGGGACGCATGAGCGGCGACGGCCGGCAGGTCGACGGGACCGCTGCGGACTCGGGCCCCGCCGCGGACTCGGGTGTCGCCGCGGTCGCGGGCCCCGCGGCGGGCCGCACCTGGACCCTGGCGGACTCGGTCGCGCTCGAGGCGCGTGCCTACGGGTGGCTCATCCTCGTCGTCCTGCCCGTGCTCAGCCTCCTGCCGACGGTGGTCGGTCTCGTGGTGGTGCTCGTCGGCGGTGACGTCACGGTGGCGGACGCGACGTCGACCCTCTGGTGGGTCGTCCTCGTGCCGCTGGTGTCGGCGATCCCGGCCTTCGTCGCGACCGCCCTGTCGCTCCCGGTGACGTGGGCCGTCGGAAATCGGCTCCGACGGGTGCGGTCGGACCGAGCGCACGTGGCCTGGACGGCACTGACCGCCGCGGTGCTCGCGGTCGTGTCGACCGCGGTCGCCGCGCTCCTGCTGGCGGGCGGGTACGGCGACCCCCTGGTGTACGTGGGCTCGGCGCTGCCGATGGGGCTCGCTGCCGGTGTCGCGGGAGCGCTGGCGCGGCGCGGTCAGCTGCGGGGTGCCCGTCGGCGCGACACGGCGGAGCCGACGCCGGAGCCGCCGCCGACCGCGCCACCGGAGGCGCTCGTGTGACGCCGGAGCCGCTCGCGCAACGCGGTCCGCGCCGGTGCCGAACTGCGGAACCGACATCGAACCAGCTGTGGGGGGTGGTTCGATGTCGGCTCCGTGGTTCGACACGAAGGCGTGGGCAAGGGCGCTGCGGACGACCGCGCCCGTGGACGACGAACGGCCCCGCACCTCGGGAGGAGGTGCGGGGCCGTCGATGTACGGCTGCGGTTACTTCTTGCCGAAGACGTGGATCGGCAGGAAGAACGAGAGCGACATGAGCACGAGGCCGCCCATGAAGACGAACGCCTGGCCCGACTGCACCTGGAACGCGAACCCGAACAGGTACATCGACACCAGCAGCAGCAGGATCGAGAAGAAAGCGGCGATGACGCGGCCCACGGTGGTACCTCCGGTTCGAGCGGGTGGATCCCGACCAGTCTATCCCCAGGAAGGAGCGGACCGGTTCACGGACGGCCGGAAGACGCCGACCTCAGGCCACGGGCCGCGTCGCGATGAGCCGGTCGACGACCGCGAGCAGGGCGTCCATGTCGACGGTGCCGCGGTTCGGGCGGAGGTCCGTCGCGATCGCGGCGCCGAGGGACGCCTGGTGGTAGAGCCCGTCGCCGAGCAACTTGACCGCCTGCGCCGTGGGGACGTCGCCGAGGGCGTCGACCAGGGTCTCCAGCCACGCGTTCTCGGTCTCGTCGAGGGTGCGCCCCGCTTCCTCGTACCCGGCCTGCTGCAGCCGGCTGGCCGCGAGCAGGGCGAGGTCGAGCTCGCTCCCGACGTAGAGGCAGTTGCGCACGAAGTACCGTGCGGCGCCGTCCTCGGCCTCGCGCATCCGGTCGACGTCGATGGCGGACAGGTCGGAGAGGCGTTCGCACAGCCCCTCGACCAGGGCGGCCTTCGACCCGAAGTGGTAGAGCAGCCCGCCCTTCGACACACCGGCCCGCGCCGCGACGGCGTCGAGGGTCGCCGGACGCTCGCCCTCCTCGCACACGATGGCGACGAAGCTGTCCAGGACACGGTCTCGGGCACTTGCCATGCGGACGAGTCTAGGGAACCGTCCGGACCGTGACGACCGCCGGGTTCCGTGAACGTTCACGAACGGCTTGTCCCGCAGCATCCGCGCGGCTAGCGTCGCCGTGACCGTGAAGGTTCACGACACGAACAGGATCCGCATGTCAGCGCAGACCGCGACCCCCTCGACCACGCCCGCCGACGACCGCTCCCCGGGCGGCGGGGCCTCGCCCGGCTGGGCCGTCCTCGGCCCGGGCAGCATCGCCCGCCGCTTCCTCTCCCAGCTGCCCGCGTCGACCGGCACCCTCGTGGCTGCCGGGAGCTCGTCGCCCGAACGGGCGCAGGTGTTCGCGGACGAGGCCGCCGAGCACGGCTTCACCGACGTCCGCGCGGGGGAGTACGACGCCGTGCTCGCCGACGCCGCCGTCGACGCGGTGTACGTGTCGACCGTGCACACCCGTCACGCCGACCTGGTGCTCCGCGCCCTCGACGCCGGCAAGGCCGTGCTCTGCGAGAAGCCCCTCGCGCCGAACCACGGCACCGCGATGGCCCTGGTCGACGCCGCACGGCAGGCCGGTCTGCCGCTGGTCGAGGCGTACATGTACCGCTTCCACCCGCAGACCGCGGCCCTGCTCGACCTCGTGCGTGACGGCGTCGTCGGCCGGGTCACCCACGTCGACGCGTCCTTCGCGTTCCGCAGCGGGGAGCGCAGCGGCCGCCTGTTCGACGTGGCCACGGCCGGCGGCGGGATCCTGGACGTCGGCGGCTACCCGGTGACCATGGCCGCCGCGGTCGTGCAGGCCGCCACGGGCGTCGCCGTCGCCGAGCCGGTCGAGCTCACCGCCGCCGGCACCCTCGGTCCGACCGGCGTCGACGAGTGGACGGTCGCACACCTGACCTACCGCGACGGCACCACCGCGAGCGTCCGCACGGGGGTCCGCGTGCAGGACGAGAACGCCGTCACCGTGCACGGCACCCGCGGCCGCATCGTGCTGACCGACCCGTGGACGCTCTCGGCCCACCCGACCATCACGGTGCACACCGTCGACGAGGACCCCCGCACGCTGTCCTTCGCCGGTGCCGAGCCCTACGCCCTCGAGGCGGACGCGGCGATCGCGGCCCTGGCGTCCGGCGCGGTCGAGGCGGCGCAGATGACCCTCGACGAGACCCTCGCGACCGCCAGGACGCTCGACCGCTGGCGCGCCGCGATCGGTCTGCGCTACCCGTTCGAGGCCGAGACCGCCGACGTGCCGACGGTCAGCGGGCGCCCCCTGCGCGTCCGCGACGACGCCCCGATGCGGTACGGCGAGGTGCCCGGCGTCGGCAAGCGCATGTCCCGCCTGGTGATGGGCGTCGACAACCAGCCCGACCTCGCGCACGCGAGCGCGATCTTCGACATGTTCGTCGAGCAGGGCGGCAACGTCTTCGACACCGGGTACGTCTACGGCGGCGGGGTGCTCGAGGGACGGCTCGGCAGGTGGATCCAGAACCGCGGCATCCGCGACGACGTGGTCGTCATCACGAAGGGCGCGCACACCCCGTACTGCGACCCGGAGTCGCTCACCCGGCAGCTCCTGGAGAGCCTCGACCGGCAGGGCACCGACCACGCGGACATCTACATGATGCACCGGGACAACCCGGACGTCCCCGTCGGCGAGTTCGTCGACGTCCTCGACGAGCACCGCCGTGCCGGCCGGATCCGCGTGTTCGGCGGGTCGAACTGGACCCCGGCGCGCTTCGACGAGGCGAACGCCTACGCCGCGGCGAACGGCAGGCACGGCTTCGAGGTCCTCAGCAACCACTTCGGCCTGGCCGAGGCGTACGACGTGCCGTGGGACGGCTGCGAGCACGCGACCGACCCGGCGTCGAAGCGCTGGCTCGAGGAACGCCAGGTCCCGCTGCTGCCCTGGTCGTCGCAGGCCCGGGGGTTCTTCACCGGCCGTGCCGCCCCGGGTGACACGAGCGACGCCGAACTGGTGCGCTGCTACTACTCCGACGACAACTTCGAGCGCCTCCGCCGCGCGCGGGAGCTCGGCGAGCAGTACGGCGTCCCGGCGACCGCGATCGCCCTGGCGTACGTGCTGCACCAGCCCTTCCCGACGTTCCCGCTGTTCGGACCGCGCACGATCGCCGAGGCACGGTCCTCGATGACGGGGCTGTCCGTCGAGCTCAGCCCGGAGCAGGTGGCGTGGCTGGACCTGCGCGACTGAGCCGCACCGTCGGTCCGACCCCGGCGCGCGCCACGATCCACGACGTCGCGGCCGCAGCCGGGGTCTCCCGGCAGACGGTGACCCGGGCGATGAACGGCCTGTACGGCATCAGTCCGGCGACGAAGGAGCGTGTGCTCGCAGCGGCTGCCGCGCTCGACTACCGTCCGTCGCGCTTCGGCCGAGGACTCGTCACGGGCGGGGACCGGCAGCTCGGGCTCGTCGTCGACGACCTGCGGAACCCGTACTCGCCGGAGCTCGCTGCCGCGGTGCTCCGGCTCGCGGCCGCACGGGGGTGGGACGTCATGCTCGCCGACGCCGGGCTCGCCGGTGACTCGGACCGCGCGGTCCGTGCGCTCGGGGTGCAGACGGACGTGGTGATCGGGTACCTCGGTGCCCGGGCGCCGGAACTCGTCGAGCACCTGGGGTCCGCGCCCGTGGTGGAGCTCGACCCCGCGGGCGAGGTGCTCCGGGGAGCCGTCCGGATCGATCCGACCCAGGCGGTCGAGGACCTCGCCGACCACCTCGTGCAGACGGGCGTCCGACACCCGGTGATCGTCGACGCGTCGGACACCGGCCGGCCGAGCGGGCGCGGCCGGCTCATGCTCGACGCCCTCCGCCGCCGCGGCTACCTGCCCGAGGTCGCGATCGCCGACGCCCCGACCTCGGAGCTCGGCGCCGCGATGACGACCAGGGCGCTCGAGCGGTTCCGCCGGGTCGACGCGGTGCTCGCCTTCAACGACCTCATGGCGCTCGGCGTCCTCGGCGCCTGCCGACGCGCCGGGATCGACGTCCCGGGAGACCTCCGCGTGGTGGGGGTCGACGGCCTCGCGCTCGGCACGCTCGTCGCACCCACCCTCACGACCCTCGCGGTCGACCTCGACGCCGTCGCGCGCGAGGCCCTCGACCTCGCCACCGGCATGCTGGTCGGTGACCTGCCGCGGTCCGGCGCGGCCGTCCAGCGCACGGTCCGCCACCGGCTGCTGGTGCGCGAGTCCGCCTGAGCGGTCGTGGTCCGCCGAGGGGACCGACGACGGACGGGAGGCGCGTGGCGGTGCCGCCACGGGCCTCCCGTCCGCCCGTTGGTTGCACTTGCAACCACAACCGTCCAGACGGTACACTTACGGAGTCCTGACGGGGCGCGTGACCACTTCCGCGTCCCGTCTCGTCTGTCCCACCGAAAGTGTCCGCCGTCGACCTGGTCCGGCTCGTTCCCCAGGGAGTCACCGTGTCCGCTCTGCTCACCAGCCCCGTCGCCACCGCCGTCACCGGCAGCCGTGCCCGCCGGTTCGCGGCGCTCGCCGTGCTCATGCTGCCGGTGCTGCTCATCTCCGTCGACAACACCGTGCTGAGCTTCGCGCTGCCGACCATCGCGCGCGCCCTCGACCCGAGCGCGACGACCCAGCTCTGGATCGTCGACGCCTACCCGCTCGTGCTCGCCGGCCTGCTCGTCGTGATGGGGAGCATCGGCGACCGCATCGGGCGACGCCGCATCCTCGTCGTCGGCGCGACCGGCTTCGCACTGCTGTCCGTCGCCGCGGCCTTCGCGACCGAGGCCTGGATGCTCGTCGCAGCGCGCGCCGTGATGGGCGTCTTCGGGGCGATGCTCATGCCCGCCACCCTGTCGATCATCCGCAACGTCTTCGTCGACGCGGGGGAGCGCCGCGTCGCCCTCGCCGTCTGGTCGACGATGTTCGCAGCGGGCAACGCGCTCGGCCCGCTCGTCGGTGGCACGCTGCTCGCCCACTTCCACTGGGGCGCGGTGTTCCTCGTCGCGGTGCCGATCCTCGTGCTCATGCTCGTCGGGGTGCCCTTCCTCGTCCCCGAGTCCCGCGACCCGCAGCCGGGCCCGGTCGACGTCCCGAGCATGCTGCTGTCGCTCGGTACCCTCGCCCCGACCGCGTGGGCGATCAAGTCGGTCGTGCACCCGGAGGAGCGCGGCTTCGCGATCGCGGCGCTCGCGGTCGGCGTGCTCTGCGGCATCGCGTTCGTCCGTCGACAGCTGCGCTCCCGGACGCCGATGCTCGACCTCCGGCTCTTCCGGAGCACCGCGTTCACGGGCAGCGTGCTGATGAACATGGCGGCGATGTTCTCGCTCACCGGGTTCCTGTTCTTCATCGCGCAGCACCTGCAGCTCGTCGCCGGACTGGACCCCTTCACCTCCGGGCTCGTGCTCGTGCCCGGGTCGGTGCTCACCATCGTCGCCGGACTCGTCGTCGTCCCGATCGTCGCCCGGGTCGCCCCGCGGTGGGTCGTCGCCGTCTCCCTGGCGTTCTCGGCCGCCGCCTACACGATGGTCTCGGTCCTCGGGCACCACGCCACGATCGTCGCGCTCGCGGTCGCGTTCGTGCTGCTCGGCATCGGCATCGGCGCCTCGGAGACCGTCACGAACGACCTCATCATCTCCACGGCCCCCGCGGACAAGGCCGGCGCGGCGTCGGCGGTGTCCGAGACCGCGTACGAGATCGGTGCCGTGCTCGGGACGGCGGTGCTCGGGACGATCCTGGCCACCGCCTACCGGTCGCACGTGCTGGTGCCGGACGCCCTCACCGGCTCGGCGCGGACGGCGGCGCAGGAGACCCTCGGCGGCGCGGTGTCCGCTGCCGCCGACCTCGGCGGCACGGCCGGGCAGGCGCTGCTCGAGAGCGCCCGCGCCGCGTTCGACTCCGGCGTGACGATCACCGGTGCGGTGGCGGCGGTGCTCATGCTCGTCGCCGCGGCGGCCTCCATGGTGATGCTGAAGCGCGACTGAGGCACGTCCGCCCGGCGCGCCCGGGATCGGGCGAATCTGGGAATCGCTGACGTGGACCCCGGTCGAGGTCCTACGGTGGGGGGTGGCCGCGCAGCCGCGGCCGATCCCACCCGGAGGAACACCACGACTGCCATGCCCGACGACACCCCGGCCACCATCGCCGACGCGTACAAGGCCGCCTTCCGCGGACACCCCGCCGGTGTCGCGGTCATCACCGCCGAGGGGCCCGACGGCCCGACGGGCCTGACCGCCTCGAGCGTCGCGAGCGTCGCCGTCGACCCACCCGTCCTCGTCTTCT